>DVFI01000042.1 GCA_018713305.1 Candidatus Avichristensenella intestinipullorum | reverse complement strand
GCAGCGAAATTATGACAGTTCAAACACGCCCGTATACAGCTGATAATAGCGGCCCTTCTGCGCGACCAGGTCGTCGTGCGTGCCGCGCTCGATGATGCGCCCGTTTTCCAGCACCATGATGGCCTGCGAGTTGCGCACGGTGGAGAGGCGGTGCGCAATGACGAACACCGTGCGGCCCTTCATCAGGGAATCCATGCCGCGCTCGATGAGCACCTCAGTGCGGGTGTCGATGGAGCTGGTCGCCTCGTCGAGAATCAGCACCGGCGGGTCGGCCACGGCGGCGCGCGCAATGGCGAGCAGCTGGCGCTGGCCCTGGGAAAGGTTGGCGCCGTCCGCGGTCAGCACCGTGTCGTAGCCCTGCGGCAGATGCTCGATGAAGAAGTGCGCGTTGGCCAGCTTGGCGGCCTGCTCGACTTCCTCGTCGGTCGCATCCAGCCGGCCATAGCGAATGTTGTCGCGAACCGTCCCGGTGAACAGGTGCGTATCCTGCAGCACCATGGCCAGCGACCGGCGCAGGTCGGGCTTTTTGATTTTTTCGATGTTGATGCCGTCATAGCGGATTTTGCCGCCCTGCAAATCATAAAAGCGGTTAATCAAGTTGGTGATGGTCGTCTTGCCCGCGCCGGTCGAGCCGACGAACGCGATTTTCTGTCCGGGCTTCGCATACAGCGATATGTTGTGCAGGACCGTCTTGTCCGGCACATAGCCAAACGTCACGTCCTCAAAGACCACGTCGCCTTTCAGCTCCGTATACGTCACGGTGCCTTCCGCGCGGTGCGGATGCTTCCAGGCCCACAGGCCCGTGCGCCGCTCGCTTTCCCGCAGGCTGCCGTCCGGCAGGCGCTCGGCGTTGACCAGCTCCACATAGCCTTCGTCGGTCTCCACGGGCTCGTCAATCATCTCAAAGATGCGCTCCGCGCCCGCCAGGGCCATGAGGATGGCGTTGAACTGCTGGGACATCTGGGTAATGGGGTTGAAGAAGGAGCGCGTGTACTGAAGGAACGCCGTGATGGAGCCGATGTCCAGCCAGCCGGCGATAATCAGCCCCGCGCCGGCCGCGGCCGTGACGGCGTAGTGCACATGGGACATGTTGCCCATGATGGGCATGAGGATGCTGGCGAAGGTATGCGCGTTGGTGGCCGCCTGGCAGAGATCCTCGTTGAGGCGGTCAAAGTCCGCCTTGGCCTCTTCCTCGTGGTTGAAGACCTTGACCACCTTTTGCCCCTCAATCATTTCCTCGATGTATCCGTTCAGCGCGCCGAGGGATTTCTGCTGCCGGAGGAAAAAGCGCGAGCTGCGGCCGCCGATTTTGCGAATAAGGAAGAGAATCAGCGCGAGCGACGCGAACACCAGCAGCATCAGCGGCGGCGAAAGTACCAGCATCATGATGAACGTGCCGCTGACGGTAATGATGGCCGAGAGCATCTGCGGCATGCTCTGGGTCAGCATTTCGCGCAGGGTATCGGTGTCGTTGGTGTAGCGGCTCATCAGCTCGCCGTGCGTGTGGGTGTCGAAATAGCGGATGGGCAAATCTTCCATGTGCTCGAACAAATCCTTGCGGATGCGGTTGAGCGTGCCGGTGGAAATCTGCACCATCAGGCGGCTGTACATGTAAGTGCCCAGCCCGCCCACGGCGTAAATGCCCAGGAGGGCCAGCAGAATGGCGGCAAAGCCGGTCAGGTCCACGTCCCCGCTGCCGATGAAGGGCACGATGTACTGGTTGAGAATGGGCTTGAGCATATAGGTCCCTGCGACATTGGCGGCGGCGCTGACGACAATGCCCACCACGACCAGCGCCAGCAGGCGCTTGTACGGCAGCAGATAGGACAGCACCCTGCGCAGGGTCGCCTTGGTATTCTTGGGCTTTCCCACGGCCATACGTCCACGCGGCGGCATCAGGCGGCACTTCCTTTCTGCTGGGAGGTATAGACCTCCCTGTAGATTTCGCTTCGGCGCATGAGCTCCTCATGCGTGCCGATGTCTGCGATGCGCCCGTCGTTGAGAATCATAATCCGGTCCGCGTCCATGACGGAGGCGACGCGCTGGGCGATGATAATCGTGGTCGTCCCGGCCAGCTCCTCGCGGAACGCCTGCCGGATGCGGGCGTCGGTTGCAGTATCCACGGCGGAGGTGCTGTCGTCCAGGATGACGATTTTCGGCTTTTTCAGCAGCGCGCGGGCAATGCACAGGCGCTGCTTCTGCCCGCCGGATACGTTGACGCCGCCCTGGCCGAGGTCGGTATCGTACCCGTCGGGGAACGACATGATGAAATCGTGCGCCTGCGCCGCGCGGCACGCCGCCTCGATTTCCTCCTGCGTGGCGTCCTTGTTGCCCCAGCGCAGGTTATCGCGGATGCTGCCGGAGAACAGGACGTTCTTTTGCAGCACCATGGCCACCGCGTCGCGCAGCGCGGTCACGTCGTATTCGCGCACGTCATGGCCGCCCACCCGCACGCAGCCTTTGGACACGTCATACAGGCGCGGAATGAGCTGAACCAGCGTGGATTTCGCCGAGCCCGTGCCGCCCAGGATGCCGATGGTTTCGCCCGAACGGATGGAAACGTTGATATCGCTGAGCACATAGTTTTCCGATTCTTTGGCGTAGCTGAAGCACACATGGTCAAATTCCACGGACCCTTCTTCCACCCGCATGCGCGGATGTTCGCCATTCTGGATGTCGGGCGTCTCCTCGAGCACCTCGACGATGCGCTCCACCGACGCGCGGGACAGGACGAGGTTGAGGAAAATCATCGCCAGCATCATCATGGACATCATAATCTGCGTGACGTAGCTGATAAAGCTGATCAGCTCGCCCGTGAGCATGCTGCCGGCGATGATTTCCCTGCCGCCAAACCACAGCACCGCCACAATGCAGCCGTACACCAGCAGCTGCATCAGCGGCATGCCGATAACGACGAGCTTCTCGGCTTTGATTTGCGCGGCGCGCACGTCGTCGGCGGTAATCCCGAACTTGTCCTTCTCGTGCTTTTCGCGCACGAACGCCTTGACCACGCGGATGGCAATCAGGTTCTCCTGCACAGAGGCGTTCATCGCATCGTACTTTTTCAGCATCGCCTCAAAGCGCGGATGGGCGCGGCTCATGATGAAATACATGCCGATGCCCAGCAGCGGCAGCGCTACGGTAAAAATCAGCGCCAGGTCCGCGTTGATGCTGATGGCAAAGCACGCGGCCAGAATCAGCATCATCGGCGAGCGCACGGCCATGCGCATGAGCATCATCAGCGCGTTTTGCGTGTTGTTCACGTCCGTGGTCAGGCGCGTAATCAGCGACGCCGTGCTGAAGCGGTCGATATTATAAAAGGAGTATTCCTGTATCTTGTGGTACATTCCGGCGCGCAGGTTCTTGGCAAATCCCGCTCCCCCGACCGCCGCGTATCGCGCCGCGCCCGCGCCGAACCCCAGCGAGCACACCGCCATCAGCGCCATCAGCCCTCCGATTTTCAGCACATAGCCCAAATCGCCGTTGGCAATGCCGACATCCACGATGCGCGACATCATCAGCGGAATGAGCGTCTCCATGAGCACCTCGCCCACCATGAGCAGCGGGCAGAGGAAAAGGTATTTCCTGTACTTCCCCACGAAAGGCCAAAGCTTTTTAATCATCCGCATCCTCCTCGGTCCGAAGCTCCTGTTCCAGCTCCGCCTGCAGTTCATTTTCCAGCACATAGGTGTTAAACGGCGTCAAATCCCTGAATTCCTCCCCGGCCAGGTTGTCAAAGAGTCTCTCCAGCATCTCGCTGAGTTCCTCCAGTTCCCGTTCGGAAAAGCCCCGGAACATCTGCCTGTCCATCTGCTCGAAGACGTGGTTGCACCGCTCGATAAGCGTGCGGCCCTGCGGCGTGATGTACACGCGGTTGCGCCGCAGATCGCTCTCGTCCACGTCCCGGCGCACCAGGCCTTCCTTCTCCATCCGCCGGACCGATACGGCCACCGACGCCGGCGAGATATGCAGCTGGTCCGCCACTTCCTTCTGCGTGCTCCCTTCCTTGCGGCGCAGAAACTCCAGCAGGGGCATTCTCCCCCGCCTCAGCCCTTCCCTGTCCATCACCCGGTCGCCCAGAATGCGGCGCAGCAGGTCCAGCCGCCGCACACGCCATACCAGCTCCCGGTAACATACCGGCACGCCGACTTCCTCCTTTAAAAAAATAAATAGTCGTTTAATCATTAAACGGTTTACATTTTAGCGCCCAACGCCTGTTCTGTCAACCCCTTTCCCGGCGGCAGGGGCGCCCGCGCATTGGCGATTGAAAAAAAGGCGCAGATGGGCTATACTAGCACAAAGGAAACCGGCAAACGGAAACAGAGGAAGGGAAACGCAGGCGCATGCGCGAGAGAATCGGGCTGCTGGGCGGCAGCTTCAACCCCATTCATCTGGGCCACCTGGCCATGGCGCGGGCGGCCCGCGAGGCGCTGGGGCTGGACAGGGTCTTGCTGATGCCGGACGGCTCGCCGCCGCACAAATCCCGGGGGCTGGCAGACCGCCACGACCGCTTGGCAATGGTGAGGCTGGCGGCGCAGGACGAGTTTGAGGTCTCCGATATGGAGACGGAGCGGCCCGGGAAGACGTACACGGTGGACACGCTGGAAGCGCTGCGGGCGCAATGGCCCGAGGCGGAACTGTGGATGATCATCGGCGGCGACACGCTGGGCGAAATCGGCGGCTGGAAGCGCGCGGAGCGCATGTTCTCGCTGTGCCGCTTCGCCGCGTTCCGGCGCGAAGGCCTTCCCTTCCCCCAGCCGCCGGAGGGGGCAGAGGTGACGCCGCTTTCCGCCGCGATACCGCCCATTTCCGCCACGGCCATCCGCGCGCGGATACACAAAGGACTGGGGCTGGAGGGCTGGACGCCGTCCGCGGTGGAGGACTATATCGGCGCGCGCCGTCTCTACGACCCGCCGGAGCAGCTGTCCGGCAAGGCGATGCGCAAACGCCTGGCCGCGACGCTGCCGAAAAAGCGGATGGTGCACGTAGAGGGCGTCGAAGCGGTCATTCGCGCGCTGGCCAGGCGCTGGGGCGCGGACGAAAAAAAGGCCGCGCTGGCGGCGCTGCTGCACGACTGCGCCAAGGGCATGGATTTGCCGGCGATGCTGGCCTGGGCGGACCGTTGGGAGGTCCCGCTCGATTCGCTCCGCCGCACTTCCACCGCCCTGCTGCATGCGCCGGTCGGTGCGGCGATGGCCCGCGCGGAATACGGCGTGACCGACCCGGACGTGCTGCACGCCATACGCTACCACAACACCGGCTGCGTGCCGATGCGCCTGCTGGACAAGCTTTTATACCTGGCGGACATGACCGAGCCGTCCCGTCGGAGCCTGCCCTGGCTGGAAGCGCTGCGGGCGCAGATGCTGGAGGATTTGGACGGAGCGCTGGTGCAGGCCATGCGCCATAAGCTGGACTATATTCTCGCGCGCGGGGGCGATGTCCATCCGGATACGTCTTCGGCGCTGGAAGCCATGGAGAACCGACAGACATGTCAAACAAGGGAGGAAAACGGATGACGATGAAACCCAGGGAGCTGGCGCTGCGCGCGGCGGAGCTGATGCGCGACAAGCGCGCCGAGGAGCTGTTGGTGCTGGAGATCACCCATCTGACGGTCATCGCCGATTATATGGTCATCGCCAACGGCCGGTCCATGGTGCAGGTCAAAGCGCTGGCGGACGAGGTGGAAGAAAAGCTTGCCGAGGAAGGCGTCGCGCCCCTGCGGCGCGAAGGCTATGCCGAAGGCCGGTGGATCGTGCTGGATTTCGGCACGGTGCTGGTGCACATCTTCCATGAACAGGAGCGCGAGTATTATCATCTGGAGCGCCTGTGGATGGACGGGTCCAACAGCATTCCTCTGCCGGAGGAAGGCTGAGCGCCCGCCGTCCTGCGCGGCGGCGGGCGGAGACCATCCTCCGCCCCGGGTCCGCCGCGCCTCCGTCCGGCGGTCCTGCAGGCGTCCGGCCGCTCCGCGCGCCTGCATATCAGAGCGCGTCCAGCGCGTGGAGCTGCGAGAGGCCCGCGTTGCCGCCGGAGACGACGAAGCACACCTTCTCCTCAGACCGTACCGGCAGCACGCCCTGCAGCGCCGCGCCCATCCCGATGCACGCGGAGGGCTCGCCCAGCAGCTTGCCTTCGGTCAGCAGCAGCTTCATCCCCCGCAGGAGGAACGCGTCCTCCACCGGCACGACGCCCGCGGCGTTCTGCTGCACATAGGAAAAACACAGGCCGCCCGGCGACTGCGCCAGCAGCGCGTCGGCGATGCTGGTATCCTGCGGCACCTGCACCGGCGCGCCCGCCTCCAGGCTCCTGCCATAGCGCGGCATCGCGGCGGGTTCCGCGCCGTAGACCCGCGTGCGGGGAGAGAGCGCGCGAACGGCCGTCGCCACGCCGCCCAGAAGGCCGCCGCCGCTGGTCGGCGTCACAATCACGTCCATGTCCGGACACGCTTCCATGATTTCCAGCCCGACGGTTCCCTGTCCCGCCATGACCGTTTCGTCATTGAACGGCGGCACCATGGTGGCGCCGCGCGACGCGCACAGCTCCTCCGCCAGGCGGAACCGCTCCGACGTCTCGCACAGGATGACCTCCGCGCCCAGCGCGCGGATGGCCTGAATTTTTATCTCGGGCGCCTGCCGCGGCATGACGACCGTCGCTTTTGCGCCCAGCAGGCGGGCCGCATAGGAAATCGCCCGCCCGTGGTTGCCGGACGACGCCGCGACAATGCCGCGCGCGCGTTCCTCGGGCGTCAGCGTCAGCGCGCGGTTCATCGCGCCGCGCAGCTTGAACGAACCGGTGCGCTGCATGCATTCCGCCTTCACATACACCTGACAGCCCAGCGCGGCGTCGAGGCATTCCATGCGCAGCAGCGGCGTTTTGAGCGCATAGGGCGCGATGCGCGCCTGCGCCTGGCGAATGGCGTCCATGGTCAAGGGCATACGATACATCTCCTCCTTTGTTGTCTGCCGTCCCTGCGCGCAGAGCATGCCGCCTCAGAAGCCGCTCCGCCGTCCTTTCGTCCAGGCGCCGCGCGCCGGACGGCCTTCTTTTATTATTCCGTATGAAACCTGCGCTTCAATTCCCGCAGGAAGTCCCGGCGCAGCGCGGCCGCGCACGTCGCCAGCGCCGCCGCGCCGGCAAGTCCCATGGCCGGCAGCGCCCAGCCGCCGCTTTCGCGCCACATCGGAAACCCTGCCAGCGAGCCGGCCATGCACACAAACATCAGCAGCAGCAACGACCCCATGTTCTGCTTTTGCCGCTCCAGGTCCGTAAAGAACAGCACCAGGGAAACCCCCAGCGCGCCGGAGCAGACCAGGGGGATGACCTCCAGCGACCAGCCGGGCGCGAGCAGCGCGTCGATCAGGGCCAGAAGCACGCACGCGCACACGACCAGCTTGATGAACTGGCTGATGCGGTTGCACTCCACCATGGCCGGCGACAGCCCCAGCGTCCACGCCGTATACAGCCCCATCGCCGCCACGGCGCTCCACGCCGGGCCGCCCACGCAGAGGTTGACCACGCCGCAGGCGAGCGCGGCCGCCACGCACGCCCACGCGGCTATCAAACGCCAATGGCTGCCAAACACGCCGCGTCGCCGCGGGCGCGGATACGTAATGTCAATCTTCACAGCACTCGCTCCCTTCCACGCGCACCGCAATGCCGTCCGCGCACAAAAGCCGGTACAGCGCCTCCTCAAAGGATGGGTCTGCCGTCATTTTGGTGACGGAAAAGGTCGCCGTATTGCCGAAGGTAACCATGGCGCAGGCCGCGCGGTTGGTCGCAGCGCCGCCGAGGACGAAATCCATGTCCCGGATATGCGCGGCGTATCCCTCGGGCATGCGCACCACGCCGAGATTGGAAAAGGTATTGCTGAAGGCGCGGTCGCCCAGCAGGTCGTAGATGCGCCTTGCCACCGGCTGTTTTATCGCCAGCGGAACATAGCGCAGCCTGCGCACCAGGCGGTTGGCGGAGGTCAGCATTTCCTCCATGGCTTCCCGCGACGCCTTTTGCTCCAGCTGCCGCGCAATCTCTTCCACCACGGCCTCCACGCCCGCAGCCGCCTGCAGCGGAAGGCGAATCCCGCAGTACAGCGCAAAATTGCGCACGGTCCGCGAAGGATGGAACTTGCGCATGTCGACCGGTACCTGGATGGCGGCCTCCCCCTCCTGCTCGTCGGTGGCCGCCCGGCCCGCGACGAACATCAGCGCCAGCATATACGCGCCGACCGTCGCCCCGTATGTTCCGGCCACAGCCTTGAGCCGGGACGCGTCCATTTTGAAATGCAGGATGCGGCAGGGGCGCCGGCGCGCCAGCCGTCCGCTCATCTGCACCGCCGCCTTCTGCGCAAAGCCGGAGGCGCGGGCGCTGTGCGGAACGCGGGCGAACTCGTTGGCAAACTCCTCGGCGCAGGGCGTATCCTCGACGTTCCAGAGCGTCTCGTCCCGCCGCGCGCATACGCCTTCCAGGCGCAGGTATTCCGCGGTGAGCGCCTTCAAAAACGTCATGCCGCCCACGCCGTCCGTCAGCACATGAAAAAACTCCGCGCTGATTCGGTTTTTTTCATACAGCACGCGAAACGACTGCGAGCCGCTGCGCGAAACCTTCAGGGGCCTGCAGGGCATGTCGGTCTCCCGCTCTATGCGGAAGCGCCGTTTGGCGGAATCCAGGTAATGCCAGAAAAAGCCCTGCTTCAGCGTCGTGGCAAAGCTGGGGAAGCGCTTGATGGTAAACGTCAGCGCCATCTGCAGCAGCTCGGGCACAACGTCCCTGTCCAGGTACGCGCTCAGGCGAAAGACCGCCATGCGGTTTCGCTTCATGGAAATGGGGTATATTTTGGCCGCGTCGTCCAGGGGAAACCAGAGAACGGGCGGCCTGGCATAGAAGCCGCCGAGCCTCTCCGCGTCCAGCCGCGCGAGCGCCTCGTCCAGCGGAACACTCGTTTCGGCATAATGGCAAATCGCCCGCTTAAAATCCTCGCGCATGCCGCGCGCCTGGCGGCCCGGCAAACGGCAGTGAAGGTCCAGCGCCACAAAAAAATCCGCCAGACGCTGCCGCTCGTCCTCGGTCAGGCCCTGCCGGTAGATATCGAACGGTTGTTTCGTCTTTTCCTTCATGCCTCCATCCTTTCCGCTATACTTTACATCCTGCGCGCTTTTTTTGCAAGGGCCGCGCAGCGGCTTTCCGCCGGTTGCAGGCGGGCGTGGTTGGTAGTATACTAAAGGCGATCGACGGACGGGAAAAGCCCGCCGCGACGTTTCGGGGGTGTGGGTATCGACCTTTCCGCTTGCTTTCCCGTTTGGGAAGCGCTGACGCCGGAGGAGCGCGGGCGATTGACCCGCAGCGCCCTGCGCCGTCATGCGCCCGCAGGGACGCTGCTGCATGGCGGCGGCCGGGAATGCGTGGGCCTGCTGGCCGTCCAAAGCGGCCGATTGCGCGCCTATATCCTCTCCGGGGACGGGCGCGAAATCACGCTGTACCGGCTGTTGTCGCGCGATGTCTGCCTGTTTTCCGCTGCCTGCATGCTGCGCGGCGCACGGCTGGACATCCTGGTGGAGGCGGAAAAGGACGCCTGGCTGTGGGTGATTCCCGCGGCGGTATACGAGGACATGATGCGCGCCTCCGCCGCCCTGGCCAACTACACAAACGCGCTGATGGCCGACCGTTTTTCCGAGGTCACCTGGCTGCTGGGCCAGGTGCTCTGGAGCCGGCAGGACCGGCGGCTGGCCTCCTTTTTGCTGGAAGAGCGGACGCTGCAGGGCGAGGACGCGCTTGCGATAACCCACGAGCGCATCGCGGCCCACCTGGGCACGGCCCGCGAGGTTGTCACCCGGCTGCTGCGCTACTTCCGGTCCGAAGGCATGGTCCGCCTGACGCGCGGCACGGTGACGCTGACGGACGTCGGCCGCCTGCGCGCGCTGGCGGAGACGGCCGACGGGGACGGCAGAGGCGGCGCCGGAGAAACAAACAAAGGAGAACGATGAAAACCATGCCGAACTGGCAGCAGACCTTGACGGTAGAGATAAGCGATTGCGACGCGACGGGCCGGTGGAAGCCCTCGGCGATGCTGATACGCATGCAGGAAGCGGCGGAATGCCATGCCGCCGAGCTGGGGTTCCCCAGGCAGCGCCTGTTGGAGGCGGGGATGTGCTGGGTCATTTACCGCCAGCGGATGACCCTGCGCCGCGTTCCCGAATTTGGCGAGGCGCTTCGCCTTTGCACCTGGCCCGCGCCGGTTGAGGGCGTGTTGTTCCCCCGGCATTACCGGTTTGAGACGCCCGCGGGCGCGCCCCTGGCCGAGGCGACGTCCTCCTGGGTGCTCATCGATATCCATACGCGCCGCCCGCTGCGCCCCACCGCGCTGCCGGGCTCGATTCCGACGGACCCGGAGGCCGAACGGCCGCTGCCGGGCATGCTGCGCCTGCCCGCGGACGTGCAGGCGCTGGAGACGCGGCGCGTGCGCTGGAGCGAGCTGGACGTGAACGGGCACATGAACAACGCGCGCTATGCGGACTGGCTCTGCGACGCGCTGGATGCCCGGCGGCTGCGGACGCGCGGCCTGTCGGCCTGGCAGATTAACTATGTCTCCGAAGCGCTGCCGGATGAGGAAATCGCGCTGACGGCGGCCGATTTGGGCGACCGTTTCCTGCTGGGCGGCGCGCGCGCGCAGGACGGCCGGTCCGTCTTCCAGGCGGAAGCGGTTTTCGGGCCGGCCGGCTGAACCAAGCGGCTTCGCCCGCGCCCCGTCCGCGGGCGGGGCGGCCCGGCCTTTCCCGGATGAAACGCGAAAACCCGTACCCATGAGACGAGGTGCCTGTCGTGATGAAAGGAAAACTGCGCCTTCGCCGGCCTTCGCTGCGCCTCTATGACGCCACCGGCCTTTCTCTCCAGACGCAGCGGGGGCTGAATATGGCCATCCTGGCCGTTACGTTCAGCATGGTCATGACCACCATTACCACGGGCGCGGCGTGGACGGGGTTCCAGCGCATGCTGGGGGCCGACGCGCAGCTGCTGGGCGTCATCAGCGCCATTCCCGTGGCGGCGTCCACCCTGCAGATACTGGCCGCATATATGCTGGAGCGCTGGCGCGCCAGGCGCGCGCTGTTCCTGGGGTTCGGCATCGTCAGCCGGCTGCTGTGGGTGGTCATCGGCCTCATCCCCTATTTCACGCCCATGGCGCAGCCGCAGATGCGCCTGGTGTTGCTGATGGTGTTTCTGGCGCTTTCGGCGGGCAGCGGCGCGTTCATCAACGTGGCGTTCTATTCCCTCATCGGCGACCTGGTGCCGCTGCGGATTCGGGGCCGGTATTTTTCCTCGCGTCAGTCCGTTTCGCTGCTGTCCGGCATCCTGGCGGGGCTGCTGGTCAGCTGGCTGCTGGACGCGACGGAAGGGTTTACGGGATACACCATTGCGCTGGTCGTTGCGGGCGTCTTTGGCACGGCGGATATCTGCTGCTTCTTTTTTGTCGCATGGCCGCCGATGCAGCCGCAGGGGAACGCCCGTCCCGGCCTTGGGCGGATGCTGCGCACGGTGCTGCGCGACCGGGGATACATGCGCATTGTAGGCTACTTCACGCTGTGGTTTTTTGCGGTCAACCTGTGCGGGCCCTTCACCAACGTGTTCTTTCTGGAAGAAGTGCGGATGACCTACACGCAGATTACCCTGCTGAACCAAATTGTGCCGAACATGGCCACCGTGCTGGTCATCGGCTGGTGGGGCCGGCAGATGGACCGCTACGGAAACCAGCCCATTGTGCAGACCGCGGGGCTGTACTGCATGCTGCTGCCGCTCTCCTATCTGCTCATCGGGCCCCATTCGTTCTGGATTCTTCCCTTTGCCAACGTGCTCTCGGGCATCTGCTGGCCCGCCAGCGACCTGGGACAGCAGAACATGTACCTGGCCAAGGCGCCGGCGCAGAACCGGTCGATGTATGTGGCCGTGTTTTTCGCCAGCACCCAGCTGCTGGGGACGGCGCTTTCCAACTATGTGGGCGGCTATCTGCTGGACGGACCGCTGGCCACGCTGGCCGCCTCCGGCTTTGCGGGGTTTTCACGCTACGACTACATCTTCCTGCTCTCCTCGCTGCTGCGCATTATGTGCGTCGTTGCGCTTTTGCCCCGTCTCCGGCAGGAAGAAGACACCCCCGCGCCGAAAATGTGCCGGGAGATTGTCGGCGAATTTCATATGCGGGCGCTCGCGCTGTGGCGTGAACTGCGCGCCACGCGCCTGCGCAGAAAGTATTACAGAAGGTATCGGAAAAAGGAGGAAGACACGTAATGGCAAACGAGCAAATCCGGCCGCGCGACGCCGTCGAAAGCCGGTACAAATGGCATCTGGAGGACATCTATCCGGATTTCGCCGCCTGGGAAGCGGATTTTGAACGGGCAAAAACGGCCGTGGCGGACATGAAGGCCGCGCAGTCGGCCCTGAAGCCCGGGCGCGACGAAATTCTGGCCGTGCTGGAGCGTTCCATGGCGCTGACGCGGCTTGTGGAGCGCCTGTATGCCTTCGCGCGCATGCGCCGCGACGAGGACAGCCGCATCCCGCAAAGCCAGGCCGCCGCGGATCGCGCTGAGACCCTGGCCGTACAGGCCAGCGAGGCGACCGCTTTCCTGCGCCCCGCCCTGCTGGCCATGCCGGAGTCGCTCCTGAAGGACTGCATGCAGGACGCGGCCTTTGATGAGTACACGCGCCTGTTGGCGTCCGTGCTCCGCCATCGCCCGCATACGCTGCCCGCGGAACAGGAGACGCTGCTGGCCGGCGCGGGCGAGCTGGCCAACGCCCCATCCACGATTTATACGCTCTTTACCGAGGCGGACCTGACGTTCCCGGACATCACCGGCGAGGACGGCAAGCCCTGCACGGTCAGCGACGCGCGGCTGCTGACGCTGCTGGGCAGCCGGGACGGCCGCGTGCGGAAAGAGGCGTACGAATCGGTCATGAACACCTACGGGCGCTACGGCAATACCTTTGCGTCCATCTATGGCGCCAGCGTCAAGGCGGACGTGTTCTTCGCCCGCACGCACAGGTTTTCCTCGGCCATAGAAGCCTCGCTGTTTGACAGCGAAATTCCGGTCCAGGTGTACGACGCGCTGCAAACCGCCATCGACGAGCGGCTGCCCGCGCTCAACCGCTATCTGGCCCTGCGCAAGCGCGCGCTGGGGCTGGAGGCGCTGCACATGTGGGATTTGTATGTGGACACGGTCGCGGATTACGAAATGAAGCTGACGTACGACGAGGCGTTTGATCTGGTGCTGCGCGCGCTCGCGCCGCTGGGCCGGGACTATGTGGACGTGCTGGCGCGCGCGCGGGACGCGGGCTGGGTGGACGTCATGGAGAACGCGGGCAAGCACCATGGCGCGTATTCCTGGGGCGTCTACGGCGTGCATCCCTATGTGATGATGAACTTTGAGGGCACGTTTGACAGCGCCTCCACGCTGGCGCATGAGCTAGGCCATGCCATGCACAGCTATTTTTCCAACCAGGCGCAGCCCTTTGCCAAGGCCGATTACACGCTCTTTGCCGCGGAGGTCGCCTCCACCGTCAACGAAGTGCTGCTCAACGCCTATCTCCTGGAAAAAGAGTCCGACCCTGCGGCCCGCCAGTTCCTGCTGGGTACGCTGCTGGAGCATTTCCGCACCACCGTGTTCCGCCAGACCCTGTTCGCCACCTTCGAGCGCGAGACGCACGCGCGCCAGGAAAAGGGCGAGGCGCTCACGCGCGACACGCTGTGCGCGCTGTACCACGAGATAAACCGCCGCTTCTACGGCGCAAGCTGCGTGGTGGACGACGCCGTGCAGTATGAATGGATGCGCATCCCGCATTTCTATCGCGCCTTCTATGTCTACCAGTACGCCACCGGGTTCTCCGCCGCCGTTTGCATCGCGCGGCGCATCCTGCGCGAGGGCGAAGCCGCGGTGGAAGGCTATCGCAAATTTCTGGCCGCGGGCGGCTCCCTCCCGCCGCTGGACGCCCTGCGCCTTGCCGGCGTGGACATGGCCACGCCGCAGCCGGTACGCGAGGCGATGGACTGGTTCGAAGAAATCCTGGGCGAGATGGAAACCCTCTGCCAATGACGAAACCCTGCGGCGCGCCCCGGCGGGCGCGCCGCCTCTGATATGCGGCGATGATGAAAAAAACGGTGGGCGTGCTGGCCCATGTGGACGCGGGGAAAACCACGTTTTCGGAGCGCCTGCTCTTTGAGGCGCACGCGCTGCGCCGGCCCGGGCGCGTGGATAACGGCAGCGCCTTTCTGGACGCGCACCCGCAGGAAAAGCGGCGCGGGATTACCATCTTTGCCGACCAGGCGCTCTTTTCCTACGGCGAAGACCAATACTGCCTGGTCGATACGCCGGGCCATACGGACTTTGCGGCGGAGATGGAGCGCTCGCTGTGCGCGCTGGACTATGCCGTGGTGCTCATAGACGCCTCCGACGGCGTGCGCGGCCATACGGAAACGGTATGGAAGCTCCTGGAGGCCTGGAACATCCCGACCCTGCTTTTCATCAACAAATTGGACCGGGAGGGCACGGACTTCGCGCAGACCCTCCGTCAGCTTCGCCGCAGGCTGTCCCCGGACATTGCGGACGCGCGGGGCTATGCGGGCGGCGTGCCCGTGCCCGCCCCGCTGGCCGAAGCCGGCGCGGAGCGGGACGAAACGTTGCTGGATTTGTACCTTGCCGGCGATCTGTGCGCGCCTTCCTGGCAGGCGCGTTTGCGCGCGCTGGTGCGCCGCCGCGCGCTGTTTCCCGCCTTTGGCGGCGCGGCATTGACCGGCGCGGGCGTGGCCGAATGCCTGGCGGGGCTGCACGCCCTGAGCGAGACGGACTGGAGCGGCCGGGTGCAGGCCCCTTTTCGGGCGGTCGTCACCCGCGTGCGGCGCGACGAGCAGGGCAGCCGGCTGACCTATTTGAAGCTTACGCAGGGCTGTCTGCGGCCGCGCGATGCCATCGGGGAGGAAAAGGTCACGCAAATTCGCGCCTGCCACGGCACGCGGCTGTGGCCGCTGGAACGGGCGGAGGCGGGCGATGTCGTGGCCGTAACCGGGCTGACCCGCCCCGTGTGCGGCGAATGGGTCGGCGACCGGCCGCAGGCCAGCCGCTTCGCGCTGGAGCCCATGCTGCAATCCACCGTCGTGTACGACGCCGCCCGGTATGCCGATGGGGCCGTGCTGCGCGCTTTGGAAACGCTGCAGGAGGAAAACCCGGCGCTGCGCGTGGCCTGGGACGAGTCGCTTCGCGCCATTCAGGTATCGCTGATGGGCGCCATCGAAAGGGAAGTCCTCGCGCAGACGCTCCGGGACCGCTTCGGCCTGGACGTTTCCTTTGGCCCGTCCCGCGTCCGCTATGCGGAGACCATCGCCGCGCCGGTGTGCGGCGTCGGCCATTACGAACCGCTCCGACACTATGCCGAGGTGCGCCTTCGGCTGCTGCCCGCGCCGCGCGGAAGCGGCGTCACGTTTGAAAGCCTGTGCCATGTGGATACGCTGGCGCTGAGCTGGCAGCGCCTGATTCAGACGCATGTCGGCGAAAAGCAGCACAAGGGCGTGCGCATCGGCGCGCCGCTGACGGACGTGCGCGTGCAGCTGCTCGCCGGCCGCGCGCATCGTAAGCATACCGAGGGCGGAGACTTCCGGCAGGCCACCTATCGCGCCATCCGCCAGGCCCTGATGCAGGCCGAAACCGTGTTGCTGGAGCCCCTGTGCCGCTTTTCCCTGCGCATCCCCGCGGACGCGCTGGGGCGCATTGTCGGCGAACTGTCGCGCATACAGGCCCGGTGCCTGCCGCCCGAGGCCGACGACGATGCGCTGCTGGTGCGCGGCGAGGCCGTCTATTCGCGCTTTATGGCCTTCCAGCAGGATTTTGCGTCCATCACGCGCGGCCGCGGCGCGCTGTCTGTCGTTCCGGCGGGCGCCGTCCCCTGCCCGGACCCCGACGCGGTCATGGCCGCCCATCCCTATGACCCCTGCGCAGACGATACGCCGGATTCCGTATTCTGCGCGCACGGCGCGGGGTTTGTCGTGCCGTGGCATCAGGTGGAGGCCTACGCGCACACGCAGCTTCCGGATATCGCGGAACCGGCGGGCGCCCCCGGCCCCGCCTGAGACCCCGGACGCCTTTCGCCGCGGCTGCAGGCCGCTTCCGCCGAAGCCCCCTTTGGGAGGCTTGGAGGGCCGAAGCCCTCCAAATACAATCCGAACCCGGCGACATGCG
>DVFI01000003.1 GCA_018713305.1 Candidatus Avichristensenella intestinipullorum | reverse complement strand
CAGCGGAAACGAGGGCATATAATAATATTTAACAAATAATGGTATGTCTGCGCAGTGATGATGAAAACGCCAAGGAGGAAACCTTCATGTTCAAAAGAATCGTAATCCTGCTCCTCTGCCTGCTGACGGCGTTTGGCACGGCCTCCTCTCTGGCGGAGGGCGTGCGCGTGACCGATATGTGCGGCCGCGAGGTGACGCTGGATGCGCCCGCCACCCGCGTCGTGGCGCTGGACCCCTCGGCGTGCGATATCCTCTGCGCGCTGGACTGCGAGGACCTGCTGGTGGGCCGCGGCAAGGGCATCATCAACCCCGAAAGCATTTCCGACGTGCCAGATGTGCCATTCCCCAAGGAGGATGCCGAAATCGAGGAGATTCTCGCCCTCGAACCGCAGGTGGTCTTCTTGAACTACATGGAACAGTCCAGGGAACAGTGGGTGAAGCTGCTGGAAGAAAACGGCGTAAAGGTCGTTGTGACCGAAAGCACAGATATCCAGGACGTAGAAGGCGTATACTGCGCCATTGAGCTGGTCGGCGCGCTGGTCGGCAGGGAGGCCGAGGCGCAGGCCGTTGTGGACGACATGCAGGCCACCTTTGCGCAGATTGCCGCCGATTCCGAAAACACGGGCAAGACCGTGTTTTTCGAGCTGCCTATGATGTATTTGTATTCGGGGATCGTGACCACTGCAGGCACGGGTACCTGCATAGATGAAATCGCCGAAATGTGCGGCCTGACCAACGCCTTTGCCGATGTGGAAGGGTATGTCCCCGTTGACGAGGAGCAGGTTCTCGAGCGTGATCCCGACTATATCGTCAACTTGTTCGGCCTTCCTTACGATGATGATTGGATCATGGACCGCGAAGGCTGGTCCGACCTGAAGGCCGTTGTAAACGGCAACGTGCTCGACGCCGATTACGACATGTTTTGGACCGCCGGCCCCAGTCTGAAGGACGCGGCGCTGAGCGTGTTTCACTTCGTCCACGGCGTCGAAACCGGGGAAGAATAGCCCGCCGTCTGAAACGTGCGGGCGTGTTGCAGAAAGCCGCACAACGAAAAAACTGCTCAAAAAACCGCTTTTCGGCAGCAAAGCCGAAAGCGGTTTTTTTGGATAGCACTGCATAGTTTTGTTGCTTGAAAAAGCCATTCTGCAGCACACCCGTTTTGTGAGCCGCCGTTTTTTCCAGAACCGCGCATGCGAATACTTCCCACCGCTGTTGCCTGCTGGCCGACTTCGCTAAACAGCTGCCGCCCACAACCGCCGCTCCGGCAGCTTCCCCATGAGGCCGCTCGGCCGGCTTTCGCCTCTTGACTTCACTGTCCGATTGGTTTGACAACCCTGCAATAAAAATACAACTTCTTGCGTTTTTCCTCTGGCTTTTTTCCGGAATGTATGATATACTATCCTTTGAAGGCCCAAACATCAATGCCAACCTGGAGTCCTCTTCGTGTCAATAGGTACCGAACCGATGACAGGGATCAGGAAAGCCATGGGAAATCATCGGGGATTGGGTACTATCATCACAGGAGGGTTCTTTTTCATGTACGAAGACAAGACCTTGACCTGCCGCGAGTGCGGCGCCGAATTCGTTTTCACCGCGTCTGAGCAGGAATTCTATGCCTCCAAGGGCTTCCAGAATCAGCCCAGCCGCTGCCCGGCGTGCCGTGCTGCCCGCCGCGCGAATGGCGGCGCCCGCGGTGGCGAGCGTCAGATGTACGAAGTTATCTGCGACGGCTGCGGCGTGACCACGCAGGTGCCGTTCCAGCCCCGCGGAGATCGTCCCGTGTACTGCCGCGACTGCTTCGAGCGTCAGCGCCAGAACCACTATTGAGCTTCGTAAACCGAACGTGCCTTTCCGGCGGCGGGCTGTGGCCCGCTGCTCAGACCGTCGACAAAGCCTTGTTGACGGTCTTTCGTTTGTCGAAAAAGCCGGCGTTGCTGGCCTTTTCCGCCAGGACACGTTTCCCCTGCGCCTTAGGCGCGGCCGGGGAAACGCGCAGGGAAACCTTGCTGCGCAAGGCTTCCGAACCCGCTGCGCATGCCGCCGGGTTCGGATTCCAGTTGGAGGGCTTCGGCCCTCCAAGCCTTCCCCAAGGGATTTTCGGCGGAAGCGGCTTGCAGCCGCTCCTCGCGGCGTACACGCCGCCGCTGCGGATGGCATGGGAAAGGGCGCCGCTCCGTTTGCCGCGTTTTTGCGCCGATTTCCGTGCGCGCGTTTGTATCGGTTTGTAGACTGTGGTATACTAAGGGCGTGATAGGGGGAAGCGTATGAAGGAGTCTGTGGACCAGGGTGCGGAAAACACGCGCGGTAGACTGACGCTGGCCGATTTGACGGACTATGCCTGCATGACGGGCGAGCCGGTCGAGGATGCATGGGGCGTGTCGCGCGTGCCTTTTTCGCCGCAGGCTGCCCGACTGAGCGCCGAGCTTGCCGCCAACGTCTATGACCTGGACATTCGCGCCTGGGCGCGCGCGGGCTGGAACGACTGCATGTTTCTCGTCGAGGACGACGTCATCCCGCTGGACCAGGAAAGCGATACCAAGCTGGCGGCGCTGGAAAACGAATGGCGCCGCCGCCGCGCGCGGTCGCGCATCCACGGGGTCAGCCCCATTTCTGATTTGGCGCGCGCCGCGCGGCAGCTGATGGTCACGGACATGAGCAAAAGCGTGGTGATGACCCGCGCGCTGCCGGACGGCCGCGTGCTGATTGCCATCGCGTTCATCGGCACTACGACCAAGATTTACGACTGGTTCAGCAACTTCAAGTTTTCCCGGGAAAACGGCCTCCACAACGGTTTTCTGGAGCTGGCCCGCCGCTTCGACGCGCTGACCGCCCAGGTGCCTTTGCGCTCGCTCGGCGCAGCCGGAAACGACGAGGAGCTGACGCTTTCCCAGGTGCTCGACCGTGCCGCCCAGCCGGAAAGCCCCTATCTGTTCTGGCTCTGCGGGCACAGCCAGGGCGGCGCGCTGGTACAGGTCTATACGCACCTGCTCCTTGCGCGCGGCATACGGCCCGAGGCCATACGCGCCTATTCCTTCGCCGCCCCGACTGTCGCGGCCTGCGGCGCGGTGGAGCGCGCGGACGCTTTCCCGATTTACAACATCATCAACAGCGACGACGTCGTGCCGCGCGTCGGCGCGCAGGTGCGCCTGGGCGTGGACTGCGTGTTCTATCCCGACGACGCGTTTCGCCAGGCGTATTATCCCGTCAAGCCGGAAAGCCGCGCCGCCTTTGAAAGGATGCAGTTCGTTGCCTCGCAGGTGCGCGAGACGTCGGACGCGTTCTGCTGGTGCGTCGCCATGCTGCGCCTGCTGTCGGGCGACGGGAGCGAGGGGGACGCGGACGAATGGCTGGCGGCCCTGTTTCCGCACGCCTCCCTCCTGCAGCGCCTGAACCTCCGGCCCGCGGAGGTGGCCGATTTTTTCATGGGCAAGCTCCGCACCAGCTGCCTTACGCTGTGCGGCCATGCGCCGGACGAGTCGCTCTGCCGGCGGTATGAAGAGATGATGCGCACCTTTGCGCAGGAGCTGGGCACGCGCCCCCTGGCGCAGGCCATAGGGCAGTGCCTCCGGCTGCCGCATGCCATCCGGCCGGACAAGCATGCGCCCGACGACGCGGTGGCTCCGTATGTCGCGATTGTGCGGCGCTACTGCTGGGCGCTGACGTTCGGCGTATGGGGCGGGACGCCGCCCGCCTGCTGCCGCGACGCGCAGGGCGAGCGGCTTTTGCCCATGGGCAGGCATTTTCTGGTGGAAGAGGAAAGCGCGGACGCGCCGGCGCAAGGGGGCGTTCATCCTGAAATGGAAAATAATGGATATGAACAATAAAAAAATTAACAGAACCGCGAAAAACAGGGAACATTCGACACGCTTCGCACGTCCAATGCCATGTAGGGACATTTTCCCTGCTACACTGTAAGGGAGGGAATCCCAATGATGCACACGAAAGGGACTCTCACTCACAAAAGATGGTTTTGCGCCCTCATTGTGGCCGTCATGCTTTGCGCCGCCGCGCTTCCCGCTGCGGCCGCCAGCTACGGCACGGTGCGCAATCCCAACGGCGGAAGCTACGTCAACCTGCGGGAATGGGGGAGCTATTCTGCGCCCATCCTGACCCGCATCTCCGTGGGCGCGACGGTTGAAATCGTGCGCACGGACGGCGACTGGCGCCTGGTGCGCATGGGCGATGCGGTGGGCTATATGCATTCCGCGTTTGTTTCCCTGGGCGGGTCTTCTTCCGGCGCCACCGCTACGGTGACCGTGGGCCCGCTGAACCTGCGCGAAACGGCCTCCACCAGCGCGCGCGTGCTGACCCAGCTGGCCAGCGGCGCGCAGGTGACCGTGCTCTGGCGCGGGGATACCTGGAGCCAGGTCAGCGTCAACGGATTGACGGGCTATCTGCTCAACAGCTACCTCAGCTTTGGCGGCGGTTCTTCCTCCGGCACGGTTACCACGCCGGATGCAAACGCGACCATTCGCACGAAGAACGGCGGACGACTGAACCTGCGCGCCTGGGCCAGCAACGATTCTCAGGTGCTCGGCTCCTATGCCAGCGGCACGCGCGTGCGCGTTTTGACGCACGGCGCTTCCTGGTGCAAGGTGCAGGTCGGCGGGACGGTCGGCTACATGAGCAGCGCGTATCTGGTCTTTGACGGCGGCACTTCCGGCGGTTCTTCTTCCGAAAAGACCTATTCCGCCGTGGTGAACAACCCCAAGGCCACGCAGGTGCTCAACCTGCGCGAAGCGCCGAGCACGTCTAGCCGGAGCCTGGGCCAGTACTACAACGGGACGGCCGTGACCGTGCTGGGCATGGGCACGCAGTGGCTTCGGGTGCGCGTCGGCGGCGTGGAAGGCTATATGATGACCAGGTATGTCAAGGTCAACAGCGCCTCCGCCACCCCGCACAAGACGGTCACCAACGCCTCCAGCAGCTATGTAAACCTGCGGGAAGGCCCGGGGTATGATTATGATATCATCCGCCGTGTCACCCGCGGCGAGGCCGCTTCCGTGGTCATTCCCTATCCGACCTGGAGCAAGGTCATTGTCAGAAGCGGTTCCGGCTATCAGACCGGGTATATGATGAACAGCTTCCTCAAATAACAAAAGCAGGGTTTGCCCATACAAAAGACGGGGCCGTCGCGCAGCTGGCGCGGCGGCCTTTTCCGCCCGGCGGAGAGGCTCGCGGCAGACGGACGCCCGGCGACGGAGGATGTCTTATGCGCCGGGGCGGGACAGCCATGCATCGGCGGGCGCGCGAAGCATGCCATGGGCGCGGGACGGAAGCAACGCGCTTTCCGGACAATCCATTCCGGCAAAAGGAACCTCTCTGTCTGGGTTTTCCATCGGAGAAAGGAAAATTCTGTGCGCCATGAACCAAGCGCGAAAGGTTGCAGGGGATGATTTGCATTGTATGCATATAATGCACAGTCGTATTTGTATCCATGCATGTTTTTCCCCGCCCTTGACCCTGCTTTTTCCCGGGTGTAGAATGCATACAATAAGTATTTTCATAATGGGGAGGGATTCGGATTTATGCTCTGGCCTATTGTCGCAATCGTAGTTTCCGCCCTTGCTTTTGGGGTGGCGGCGTATTTTTATCAATGGGTCAAACGTCTTCCCACCGCCGATGACGGCAAGAATGGCCTGAACCGTATCGGCCAGCTTATCCGTCAGGGCGCGTTTACCTTTCTGAAGCGTGAATACCGCACGTTGGTCGTCTTCTGCGGCGTCGTCGCAGTGGTCATCTTTCTGGTCTATCCCGCGCCCCTCTGGCAGGGACAGGGTGCCGGCGAAAACGTTGTCATGGCCGTTTCCTATCTGTTCGGCTCGGCGCTTTCCGCACTGGCCGGCTATATCGGCATCAGCGTAGCGACGCTGGCCAACACCCGTTCCGCTTCCGCGGCGCGGCAGGGCCTGGCGCCGGCGTACATGGCGGGCTTCCGCGGCGGCGCGGTGATGGGCATGGCCGTGGTCGCCAGTTCGCTGCTGGGCGCGGCCGTTCTGTACCTGGCCACGGGCGACTCTGAAGCGGTCATGGCCTTCAGCTTCGGCGCGAGCTCTCTGGCGCTGTTCGCCAAGGCGGGCGGCGGCATTTTTACCAAAACGGCGGACATCGCCGCGGACCTGACCGGCAAGGTGGAGCTGGGCATTCCCGAGGATGACCCGCGCAATCCGGCCGTCATTGCCGACAACGTGGGCGACAATGTGGGCGACGTGGCCGGCATGGGCGCCGACCTGTTTGATTCCAACGTGGCCTCCACGGCGGCGGCGCTCGTGGTCGCGGTGGCCCTCGGGCTGGTGGAGATGATTTTCTGCTTTGGCGCGCTGGGCCTGCTGGCCTCCATTGTGGGCGTGCTGGTTGCGCGCGTGGGGGAAAAGGGCGATCCCGGCCGCGCGCTCAACAGCGGAACGTACCTGACGTGCGCGCTGTTTGCCGCGCTGACGCTGGCCGCCTCGCTTGCGTGCGGCTATTCGCTGCGCATCTGGGGCGCGGCGGTGCTCGGCATGGCGGCGGGCGTTGTCATCGGCATCACGAGCGACTTTTTTGTCGGCGACGACAAAAAACCCGTCAAGCGCGTGGCGGAAGCGTGCCAGAACGGGCCTGCCTTTACCATCCTCTCCGGGTTTTCCTACGGCCTGCTTAGCTGTCTGCCTTCCATGGCGGGTATCGGCGTGGCGGCGCTGGGTGCGTACAAGCTCTGCGAACCGCTCGGCGGGAACTATCCGATGTTTGGCATCGGCATGGCGGCGGTCGGCATGCTCTCCGTGGTCGGCATGATTATCTCCAACGACGCATACGGTCCCATCGTGGACAACGCGCGCGGCGTTGCGGAGATGTGCGGCCTGGGCGACGACGTGCTGGAAATCACGGATAAGCTGGACGCGGCGGGCAATACGAGCAAGGCGATTACCAAGGGCTTTGCCATCGGCGCTGCCGGTCTTACGGTCATTGCGCTGCTGGGCGCTTTCCGCGAAACGGTCATTCAGGCGGGCGGCACGGTTTCCTTTAACCTCATGGACCCGCTGGTCTTTTTCGGCGCGTTGATTGGCGCAGCCATCCCGGCGGTCTTTTCCGCCATGCTGATTCTGGGCGTGGACAAAAACTCGCAGCGCATGGTCAAGGAAATCCACCGGCAATTTGACACCATCCCCGGCCTGCGCGAAGGCAGGGAAGGCGTAACGCCCCAATACGACAAGTGCATCGATATCGCGACCGTCGGCGCGATTCGCCAGCTGATTCCCGCGGGCCTGATGGCCATTCTGGTCACGCTGGCGGTGGGATTCATCGGCGGCGTGGAAGCGGTCGGCGGCTATCTGATGGGCAATATCGTGACCGGCCTGCTGCTGGCGATGCTCATGAGCAATGCGGGCGGCCTCTGGGACAACGCCAAGAAATACATCGAAAGTGGTCATTTCGGCGGCAAGGGCAGCCCGGCGCATAAAGCCGCGGTCATCGGCGACACGGTCGGCGACCCGTTCAAGGACACGGCCGGCCCGTCCATCAATACGCAGATTACCGTGGTTTCGCTGGTTTCCTCGCTGTCCGCGGCGCTGTTCGTCGCCTCCTCGCTGTTCTGACAGCCGGCGGACACCGATTGCATTTTTAGCCGGAAAATGCTATACTGCCGTATATTCTGCAGGAAACGAAGGTACGGCCAGCAATGAAACGGCTATTGATGGGAAACGAGGCCATCGCGTTGGGCGCGCTGCATGCGGGCGTCCGCCTGGTCTCCGGCTATCCGGGCACCCCTTCCACGGAAACGCTGGAAGCCATTGCGCGCGAAAAGCCGGAAGGCGTCTACGTCGAATGGTCCGTCAATGAAAAGGCGGCGCTGGAAGTCGCCGCGGGCGCGGCCTATGCGGGCGCGCGCACCCTGGTTACGATGAAACAGGTGGGGCTCAACGTGGCCTCGGACCCGCTGATGAGCCTTGCGTATATCGGCGTCAAGGGCGGCATGGTGGTGCTCGTCGCCGACGATCCGGGCCCCATCTCCTCGCAAACCGAACAGGATACCCGCCATTTTGCGCAGTATGCGCATGTGCCGGTGTTTGACCCCGCATCCCCGGAAGAGGCGTACGCCATGGTCGGGGATGCGTTTGCGCTTTCGGAGAAATACCAAACCCCTGTCATCCTGCGGCCGACCACGCGCGTATGCCATGGCTGCGCCGTCGTCGAGGTGGAGGACGCCGCGCCCGCGCAAAGCGGAGACGGCTTTGTCAAGGAGGACAGCCGCTGGGTGATTTTTCCCCGTACCTCCTATCAAAACCATATCAAGGTGTTCGAGCGGGAAGCGCCGCTGGCCGACGAGCTGTGCGGCTATCGGTTCAACACGCTCGAGGGCGAAGGCCCCGTCGGCATTGTCTGCGGCGGGGTCAGCTATGCCTATGTCCGCGAGGCGCTTGACCGGCTGCGTCCCGACGTTCCTTATCGCCTGCTGCGCATCGCCACGCCGTATCCCTTCCCAAAGGGGCTGGTGCTTCGCTTTCTGCAGGGGCTTGGCGAGGCGTTGGTGGTGGAGGAGCTCGATCCCGTGCTGGAAGACGAGCTGACGCGCCTGTGCGGGCAGAACGCGCTCCCCGCCATCATCCACGGAAAGCGCGACGGCCGCATGCCGCCTGCCGGCGAAAACACGGCGGAAGGCGTGCTGGCAGCGCTTTGCGCGTTCCTGGGCGTGCCGGCGCCCGGCGAGCCGGCCTTTGCGCCGCCGCCCTTGCCGCAGCGCGCGCCCGTGCTCTGCGCCGGCTGTCCGCACCGCGCCTCCTTTTATGCGGTCAAGCGCGCCATGCGCGGACAGCGCGCCGTCTTCTGCGGCGACATCGGCTGCTATACCCTGGGCAATGCGGCGCCGCTTTCCATGGTGGATACATGCCTGTGCATGGGCGCGGGCATCACGATTGCCCAGGGCCTTGCGCGCGTGGAGCCGGACAGAAAGCATTTTGCCTTTGTGGGGGATTCCACGTTCTTCCATACCGGCATTCCCGGAGTGGTCAACGCGGTCTATAACGGCACGGACTTTACGCTGCTGGTGCTGGATAACGACACGACCGCCATGACCGGCCAACAGCCCCATCCGGGCACGGGCCGGACCATGATGGGCGGCCTGTCCGCCCGGGTGGAAATTGCGGAGGTTTTGCGCGCGCTGGGCGTCGCGCATGTGCGCACGGCAGACCCGCTGCGGCTGGACGACGCCGTACAGGCCGTGCGCGAGGCCGCCGCAGCGCCGGGCGTATCGGCCGTGATTTTCAAGTCCCCGTGCGTGGCCAGGGCCAAGCGCAAGGCGCCCCTCCGAATTCTCCCGGACGCCTGTACCCGCTGCATGCGCTGCGTGCGGGAGCTGGGCTGCCCGGCGCTTTCCGCGCCAGACGGACAGCCGGCCATCGATGCGTCGATGTGCACGGGGTGCGGCCTGTGCGCGCAGGTTTGTCCGTCACATGCGATATGCGCAGAGGAGGGAAGAGCATGATGAGCTGCCTTCTGGCCGGCGTAGGCGGGCAGGGGACGGTGCTGGCGTCCCGCCTGCTGGCGCAGGCCGCGCTGGAAATGGGGGAGAGCGCGCGCACTGCGGAAACCATCGGCATGGCGCAGCGCGGCGGCTGCGTGGTCAGCCATGTGCGCATCGGCGGCGAACGGACGGGCCCGCTCATCCCGCGCGGGCTGGCGGATGTGCTCATCGGCTTTGAGCCCGGCGAGGCCGCGCGGTGCCTCGCGTACCTCAGGCCGGACGGGCTGTTGATTAGCGCGGTCCGTCCCGTGCAGCCCGTACGCCCCTATGACCCGGCCCCCGTGCTCGATTTTCTTCGGGCGTGGCCGGGCCCGCAGGCGCTGATAGACGGCGACGCCGTCTGCCGCGCCGCCGGCTCGCCCCGCACGCTCAACACGTCGCTGCTGGGAGCCGCCGCCGCTTCGGGGCGGCTGGGCGTGACGGGGGATGCGCTGGAAGCCGCGCTGCGCGCGCTGCTCCCCGAACGGCTGCTGCCGATGAACCTGGCCGCGCTGCGCGCCGGCGCGGAAGCCTATCGCCTGATAGAAAGGGAGAGAATGCCGCTATGAAGATGAAGCCCGAACAACTTCGCCTGATTCGTCGCCAGCTTTCCACGCTCTGCGAGCGCAGCCCGTTCTATCGCACGAAGTTTGCGGGCCTTGACCTGGACGCCGTCCGGTCCGAGGAGGATTTCCGCCGGCTGCCCTTCACGCAGAAGGAGGACCTGCGCGAAGCGTATCCGCTGGGCCTGGCGGCCGTGCCGGAATCGGAGATTGTGCGAATCCATTCCTCCTCCGGCACCACCGGAACGCCGGTCATCATTCCCTATACCCGGCAGGATGTGACGGACTGGGCCGAAATGTTCAAGCGCTGCTATGAAACCGCCGAAATCACGGCGGAGGACCGCATTCACGTTACCCCGGGGTACGGGCTGTGGACGGCCGGCATCGGCTTTCAAACCGGCGCCGAGCTGCTGGGCGCGATGGTCATTCCCATGGGCCCGGGCAATACGGACAAGCAGCTGCAAATGATGATGGATTTGCGCAGCACCGTGCTGTGCGCAACGTCTTCCTATGCGCTGCTGCTGGCGGAAGAAATTGCCAGGCGGAAAATCCGGGAGAAGATCTGTTTGAAAAAGGGCGTTATCGGCTCGGAACGCTGGGGAGAGAAGATGCGCCGCCGCATTGCCGACGAGCTGGGCGTGGAGCTTTACGACATCTACGGCCTGACCGAAATCTACGGCCCGGGCATCGGCATGAGCTGCAAATATGCCTGCGGCATGCACATGTGGGACGATTATTTCTATTACGAAATTGTCCATCCGCAGACCGGCGAGCCCTTGCCCGAGGGGGAAATCGGCGAACTGGTGATTACGACCCTGCGCAAGGAAGGCGCTCCGCTTATCCGCTACCGGACGCACGACCTGACGCGGGAGGTGCCGGGCGACTGCCCGTGCGGCCTGCCGTATCCGCGCATCGACATCATTCTGGGGCGCACGGACGATATGGTCAAAATCAAGGGCGTCAATATTTTCCCCGGCCAGATTGACGAGCTGCTGCGCGATGTGGAGGATGTCTCCAGCGAATACCAGGTCATGCTGGACCATTTGAACGGGCGCGATATCATGACGTTGTTCTTTGAAACCGGCCTCTCCGCCAAAGCGGACCGCAGGCGCGTGGAAAAAGCGGTTCAGGTTCGCTGCAAGGAAAAGCTGGGCGTGACGGTCACGCCCATGGCGGTGGCCATCGGCGAACTGCCCCGGAGCGAAAAGAAGTCGACGCGGATTTTTGACAACCGGTATTGAGCGTCCGGAGAGCGCGGCGATGACGCGCCCATGGAAGCGAGCGGCCGCGCGGCAGAAACGCGCGGCCGCTCAGTCTTTGCTGCGCTTTTTCTGCTCGTCCAGCAGCTTGCTGAGCTCCTGCATGAACGTGGATATGTCGCGGAACTGTCTGTACACGGAGGCAAAGCGGACGTAGCTGACTTCGTCGATTTTGCGAAGGCCTTCCATGACCATTTCGCCAATGGCCGTGGAAGTAATCTCCTGGTCCAGCGCATTGTACGCCTGCATCTCGATGGAGCGAACCAGGCGGTCGATTTCCGGCATGGATACCGAGCGCTTTTCGCAGCTTTTGATGATGCTGCGCCGGATTTTTTCCGCGTCAAACAATTCACGCCGGCCATCCTTTTTAATCACAAGCAGGGGAACGGCCTCGACTTTTTCATAGGTGGTAAAGCGGCGGCCGCAGGTTTCGCATTCGCGGCGGCGGCGAATGGCGTTTCCTTCCTCGGTAGGGCGGGAATCCACCACGCGGCTGCTGGTCCCGTTGCAATAGACGCACTTCATGGCCAGGCTTCCTTTCCTTCCAGATTTTCTTGTACCTATTATATTAGAAACCGAACCGGACGTAAAGGCTTTTGTCGGATTCTGCCCGCCGCAAACGGCGGCTTCTGCCTGTGTCAGGGAATGACCCGCAAAGGTTCTTGCCATGAAAAAAAGCAGACCCCCGCACTTTCTGTGCGCGTCTGCTTTTATTGTTCAGCTGCCGGCGAAATCGCCTCTTGCGGCTGTCTGCCCGGTCACGCAGACTTGCGCGCCACGCCGAAAATCGACGCGCCCAGCACCATGCCGATGCAGTCAATCACGTTGAACGAGCCCACCGTGAACTGCGCGTACACCAGCGAGACCAGGCCGGCGACCGCAAGCACCAGGCCCATCGCCCTTGCCGCGTCCATGGCGCCCTTGATGCAGATGATGCCGCAGATCAGGCCGAACAGCGCCACCGCATAGGCGAGCACGATGACGATAATCTCCTGCGTCTCGTGGCCGGGCAGCAGGCCCTCCAGCAGGCCCATCAGCACCAGCGTGCCGACCACCGCATAAACCAGACCGAACAACAGCGCGATTACGCCGAGCACCTTCAGGCTCGCGCTGTTATTGCTCTTTTCACTCATTTTTCTTCCCTCCCATGCAAAATTTGCCTGAAGAGCATATCATGACGCATGGCAAACGCAAGATGTTTTCTACTATTTTGTAAAAAAATATAATATCATACAATGCAGGAGTGAAAATGTTATCAATAATACAAAGATGAACCGCAGGAGCGTGCGGCGCTGCAGCTGCTGCGGAAACGTCCCGTTCCCGCGCAGCGCCATGCCCGGCACAAGGCGCGCTCGGGGCCATGGCACAGAGGCGCCTGATTGCGGCATGGGCATGGCTTGTCGTCACTCTGCGTTATACTCCACGAGGATGACATCGTCCCCGATGCGGCACACCTGCCGCCATGGAATGACCAGTCCCCGGCGTTCTCCGCGCACCAGCGTAAGAAAGTCGAAGCCGCCGGGAACGACCAGCGCCTCGACGCAGCCGGTCTGCGCGTCGAATTCGATGTCAAAGACCTTGCCGATGCGTTTTCCATCGCACACGTTGACAACGTCCAGATTTTTTAGCTCCGAAAGGCTCATGGCGCTCACCTCGTGGTATTGTATGCCGGGCGGCAGTTGTGGTATAATGCAAAATGCTATAGGAGGCGGTTTTCAGGGATATGCGCTGAAACAGTGTCCTGTTGTGCTGCGCACGCATAGGCCATGTTGGGCAGCGAGCGAAGCGCGGCGCCCCAATGATTTGTGATGACCCGGAGGAGAGACCGTTGAGAGTTGTAGAAACCATATTCCAGGTTCTGACGATGATTGGCAATGCCTGGATGACCATTTTGCTTGCGTATTATATCTACCTGAGCGTATTCGGCTTTCGCCGGAACACCCGCAGCTACGCGCCGCAGGCGCCGCAGGCGCGCTTTTTAATCCTGGTGCCGGCCCACAACGAGGCGGCCGTGATTGCCGATATGGTCCATAATCTGGCGTCTTTGGACTATCCTTCGGAGCTGTACGACTTTTATATTATTGCCGACAACTGCACGGATGATACCGCCCAGATTGCCCGGTCGCTGGGCGCGAAGGTGATTGAGACCCGGAAGGAGAGCAAAAACGCTCCCACCGGCAAGCCCGTTGCGCTGAAAAAGGCGCTGGAGCATCTGCCCGATTACGCCGAGCGGTACGATTTGCTGATGATTTTCGATGCGGATAACCTGATGGACCGCAGCATTCTGCGCGAGGTGAACAGCCAGTATATCAGCGAGGAACGCCCGGAGATTATCCAGTGCTATCTGGGCAGCAAGAACCAGAAGGGCCTGGTCGCCCTCTTCTATCATGTGACCTATACCATCACCAACCGCTTTATGAACCTGGCCAAGTACCGCCTGGGGCTGAACGTGTCGGTAGGCGGCACGGGCTTTGCCATACAGACGGCCTATCTCAAGCGCCGCGGCGGCTGGACGACCATGTCGCTGACGGAGGATTTTGAAATGCAGGTGGATGTGACCATCAACGGCGGCCGCATCCTCTGGAACCATAACGTGCGCATCTACGACGAAAAGCCGACCAACTTTATCGCCTCCTTCCGTCAGCGCGTGCGCTGGAGCCAGGGGCACTGGTTTGTCGCCCTGCGCAATACGCCGCGCCTGATGAAGGTCTGGCTCAAGGGCGGGGTTTCCTTCGCGGAGATGCTGGCGCTGTTGACGTATATGTATTCCATGGCTGCGCCCGTGTTTATGCTGCTGCTGTTTATCAACGGGCTGCTGGAATATCTCAATCCGCTGCTGTACGGGCATGTGCTGGCCGCCGCGATGATAGCCGCCGAGGCCGCGGTAAGCGCGGGCGGCGCGCAGCACGGGCTGTGGAGCCGGGTGCTCATGTCGCTGTCCTCCGTGCTCATGATAGGCTACAGCTTTGTGGTGCTGTACTGGTGGGCAGAGCGCGTGGACAACGGCAAGCGGCTGTCGCTGCTGCACCTTCCGTATATCCTCCTGTCCTACGGGCTGAACCTCATCAACGTATCGGCCACGCAGGTGCTGGGACTGTTCAAGCACCGCCAGCAGAACAAATGGGTAAAAACGCGCCATAAAATACGGCAACAGCAAAGCATTGGCGCGCCGGAGGGATAATCTATGCCAAGGAACGTCCATCCCGTGGCGGCGCTCGCCCTGCGCGCGCGGCGCCTGCTCCAACGCAATCAAACCGTGGCGGAAGCGCTCGCGCCGTTCGGCCCGATGGGCTGGTGCGCGGGCATCATGAAGGAAGGCCGGGAGCCGATGTTCTTTTTCGGGGGCGAAGCCGTTCAGGGCGAGCGCCCGGTAGAAAGGGACACCATTTTCCGCATTGCGTCGGTTTCCAAAATGTTCGGGGCGGCCGCGGCGCTGCGGCTGGTCCGTGCCGGAAAGCTCACGCTCGACGGCGATATTTCCGACGTGTTTGGGTTTCGCGTCACCCCCGCCATTACCCTCAGACAGCTTTTGACGCATACGGCGTCGTTGCGGGACGGCGTGTATGACGCCGCGCTGGAAAGCGGCAATCTGCCGCCGCTCAACGAGCTGCTGCCCAAGAGCTTTGCGGGCTATGCGCCCGGCACGCGGTATTCCTACAGCAATCTGGGGGCGGGCGTGGCGGGCATGCTGGTGGAGAAGGCCAGCGGAATGCTCTTTGACGATTATGTGCGCAGCCAGTTTTTCCTGCCCTACGGGGTGGACGCCTCCTTTCATCCGCAGCGCATCCGCGATGCGCAGCGCCTGGCGAACTGCTATGAAATGCCCGGCGGCCAGCTGAGCTATCATGCGGTGGCCATTGCCAAAGAGCCTTTGGATGAGCAGCCCAATCCGCTGCGGCACTATATTGTCCCCGCCGGCAAGCTGATGATTAGCGCGCCGAATCTGCTCGCATGCGTGCGTCGCCTCTGGCTGGAGGACCGGGATATGTTCGTCCACCAGAAGGGGATAGGCAGCGTGCCCGGCGATTCCGGGCGCGGCCTGGGCTGCAGCATGGGCATCGACGCCTTCGGCTGCACGACGTGGGGCCATCAGGGCAATGCCTACGGCGCCATTGCGCAGGCCTGGATTGCGCCGGAGCGGCAGACGTATGCGGTTCTGCTGACCAACGGGGTGAAGCAGCGGAGCGTGGGCGGCTTTAACCTGGCGGGACAGAGCGCCATCTGCGCGCTGCTGGATACGGCGGAGGCAGCCTGGGGAAGGTAACGGTCGGGCTTGTGTAAGGAGGACAGATGATTCACGGCAATGTGCAGGGCATACGCGCGTCGCTTCTGGAGGAGATGGATGCGCTCTACACCCTGGAGCTGGATGAGGATATGTTCGCGCCCCCGGAGCTGGTGGAGCGCATGGTGCGCTACAGCGCGCTGCTGCGCCGCGAAGTGTCCGTCTATATCAGCCGCGCGGGGGATGTGCTGGACGTAACGGTCGGCGTGCTGGACAGCGTGCCGCTTCCCGAGGTGCGCCTGCGCAGGAGCCTGCAGCGCCTGTGCGGCGTGCGGTGCCTGCATACGCATCCCAACAGCTCCCCGGAGCTTTCCGACGTGGATTTGCAGGCGCTGGTCTCGCTCAAGCTGGACGCCATGGCGGCCATCGGCATGCAGGAGGATCGCGCCACGGGGATGCAGGCGGCTTTCCTGGGCGCCCGGGTGCAGGGAATCCCGCAGCCGGAAGAAACCGGCATCGTGGCCATGTCCCAAATACCGCAGGAAGCCTGGATGCACCGCATTGAAGAAAGCGACCGACTGCTGGCCGACACGGCGCAGGAGCTGCCGGAAAACCGGCCGGAGCGCGCGATGCTGGTCGGGATTGAAAGCATGGCGTCTCTGGAAGAGCTGCGCTCGCTGGCGGAAACCGCAGGCGCGGAGGTGGCCGGCGTCTGCCTGCAGCGCCGCGAAAAGCCGGACAACGCCACCTATATCGGCAGCGGCAAGGCGGAGGACCTTTCGCTGGACATTCAGGGCCTTCGCTGCGACATGGTGATTGTGGACGACGAACTCAGCGGCGCGCAGATTCGCAATCTGGAGAATCTCTGCGGCGTCAAGGTCATCGACAGAACCACGCTGATTCTGGATATTTTCGCCCAGCGCGCCCAGTCGCGTGCGGGAAAACTGCAGGTGGAGATGGCGCAGCTGAGCTATCAGCTGCCGCGGCTGATTGGCGAAGGCGTGTCGCTGTCGCGCCTGGGCGGCGGCATCGGGACGCGCGGCCCGGGCGAAACGAAGCTGGAAATCAGCCGCCGGCGCATTCGCAGGCGTCTGAACGACCTGCGCGCGGAAGTGGAGGAGCTTTCGCGGCAGCGGGCGGTGCAGCGCACGCGCAGAAAGAAAAGCGAACTGCCTGTCGTCGCGCTGGTCGGCTATACCAATACCGGAAAATCGTCGCTGCTCAACCGGCTTTCCGGCGCGGACGTGTTGGCAAAGGACATGCTGTTTGCCACACTGGACCCGGTTATGCGGCGCGTGGAACTGCCGGAGGGCGGGGCGTTTTTGCTGGTGGATACCGTCGGATTCATCCGCAAGCTTCCGCACACGCTGGTAGACGCGTTCCGCTCGACGCTGGAGGAAGTGGTGCAGGCGGACCTGCTGCTGATGGTTTCCGATGCGTCGGAGGAGGCGCTGGACCAGCAGCGCCAGGTGGTCTGCTCCGTGCTTTCCGACCTGGGCGCGGGGGAGAAGCCCTGCATCGACGTGCTTAACAAGACGGACTGCGCGCGGGAGGATGCGATGCTGCCCGGCGCGGTGCGCGTCAGCGCACGGACGGGCGAAGGCATGGACGCGCTTTTGCAGGAGATTGCCAGGCGCCTGTTTGCCTCGCAACGGACGGTCCGCCTTCGGATTCCGTACACGAACGGTTCGCTGCTGTCCTGGCTGCACGATAAC
>DVFI01000041.1 GCA_018713305.1 Candidatus Avichristensenella intestinipullorum | reverse complement strand
TCTTGGCTTTTCTTTTGGCCTTGCTGCTGGCGTCCGCCTGCGCGCTGGCAGAACCCGCGGACGATCCGGTGTTCATGACGGCCGGCACGCAGACCATTCTCCTGAGCGAAGCGCAGGCCATGCTTGACTCGACCTATGCGCAGCAGCTGGAGTACGCCGAGTCCTACGGCTATTCCATGACGGAGGCGGACCTGCAAACCATCAAGGAATATGTTATCAATTCCCTGAGCCAGCGCGTGGTCATGAAGAACAAGGTGGCCGAGTACGGCCTGGGCGAAATCACGGAAGAGGACCGCGCCTCGCTGCGCGAGGAAGCGGACCGCGTTTTTTCCGAGTCGCTCGAAGCCTATATCGACACCCTGGTTTCCTATTACGGCATCACCGAGGAGGAAGCCCGGACCGAGGCGACCACCATGCTGGATACCTATGGGCTCAGCGCGGAATCGCAATACGAGCTGATGCTCGACGCCCTGCCCTATAACCGCCTGTTCGACTATGTGACCCAGGACATCACGGTCACGGACGAGCAGGTGCAGGCGGAATACGACACCAACTACGTCGCGGCCGACCAGGAGGAGTTTGCCTCCGATTTGAGCCGCTACGAGTTCTACGCGACCTACCCCGACATGTATGACATGTACTACGGCGGCGATATCTACTACATCCCCGAGGGATTCCGCACGGTCAAGCACATCCTGCTTTCCGCGCCGGAAGCCATCGCCACGGAGATGACGGAGACCGACGCGCTGCTGACCGCCGAGCGCGACACGCTCGATGCGCTCAACGAGGAAATGTACGCGCTGGAGAACGTGGTGGAAGAGCCGGCCGAGGAGGGCGACGCGGAGTCCACGCCGCGCACGGCGGAAGAAATCCAGGCGGACATCGACGCCACCAACGCCCGCATCGAAACGCTGGAAGCGCAGTACGAGGAGCTGAAGGAGTCCATCCTGCCCGCGCTGCAGGAAACCATTGACACCATCTACAGCCGCCTGGAAGGCGGCGAGGATTTCGACGCGCTCGTCGCCGAGTACGGCGAGGACCCGGGCATGGAATCCTCCCCGAACGGATATATGGTCCACGAAAGGTCCACCAACTGGATTGAACCGTTCCGCGCGGCGTCGATGGCCCTGGCCAACGAGGGCGACGTCAGCGATCCGGTGCTGACGGATTTCGGCGTACACATCATTCAGTACGTCGGCGATGTGGAAGGCGGTCCGGTGCCGATGTCGGAGACCACCCGCCAGACCATTTACGACAGCCTGCTCTACGCGGCGCAGAACGAGCGGTTCTCCCTGGAGCTGGAAGCCTGGATGGAGGCGTTCCCGGTAGAAACCAACGACGCGCTGCTGGTGATGCCGCAGCTGGTCGCGGCGGAGGAAGTCCCCGCCGAAGAGGCGCCCGCCGAGGACGACGCGTCCGCCGGGGATGCGGAGGCCGTCGGCTGATTGTCCCGAAGCAAACCCCCTCCGGAAACGGTTTCCGGAGGGGGTTTTAATTTGTCGGAAAAGGCCGCGCTGCCAGCCTTTTCCGCCAGGACACGTTTCCCCTGCGCCTGTGGCGCGGCCGGGGAAACGCGCAGGGAAACCTTGCTGCGCAAGGCTTCCGAACCCGCCGCGCATGTCGCCGGGTTCGGATTACAGTTGGAGGGCTTCGGCCCTCCAAACCTCCCCCAAGGGGTTCTTCGACGGTCCGCCGCTGCGGATGGCACAGGAAGGGGCTGGCCGCCCCTTTCTGCATCCCCGCAAAAGTGTGTTCCGTTTGTCGATACGCTGAGGCCGGCAAAGCCGGCGCAGGACACGTTTCCCCTGCGCGCCCGGGGTTGCGGCGGCGCACGCCCCGACCCCGGACGGCCCGGGCGCGGCCTTAGCTGTAATATCTCCGCTTCGGCTTGGGAATCTTCTTGCGATGCGCGCGGCGCCGTCTGAGGAGCAGCTTAATGACCGCGCGCAGCGTCAGCAGCACCGCGACGGCCGCCAGAATCGGGGGCAGCGCCCAGTCCCAGGAAAACGGCGGGAACAGCGAATCGTCCGCCTGCACGCGCTCTTCGATTTCCTCCAGCGTCGGCGGCGCATCCTGGCGCGCGTCCACGCTGCGCGTTGCAATCAGCTCATACTGCGCCGTCTCCCCGTTTTGCAGGTAGAACGTCATAATCCCCATGACCTGGCCGATGGTAATCGGCGCGCGCGCCTCGGACACCCACTCGATGCTGGTGAAGGACGACACGTCCGCCGTCAGAAACTCCACGTCTTCCTTGCGCCCGGTAATCGCAGCCTTCTGGTCCGGGTCTATCGGCTGAATGTCCAGCCACAGCTCGCCCAGCCGGATTTCCCGCAGTTCCTCATCGCTCAGGCCGCTGTTTTCAAAGCGCGTGACCTGCTCGGGATCAAACCCGGAGATTTGCAGTTTGGTCGGGTCCTGCGCGTAGATTTCCTCCGGCGTAATGGACTCGTAGAGCGTAAAGCCGTATTCCAGCAGCCGCCTTGCGTCCGCCCAGCGGCTGTAGTAGCCCGAATACATGACCACCGCAATGAGCTCCACGCCGTTTTCCTCCGCCGCTTCCACCAGCACATAGCCGGCGTTGGAGGTGAACCCGGTTTTTCCGCCGATGCATTTTTCGTAGTAATAGTCGTTGTCCTCGCGGATGAGGTTATTGCTGTTGTATATGGTACGGGACGGGTTGTGCTCCGTGGAGGAAAGGGCGTATGCCTGGGTGCCGATGATTTCGCGGAACGTCTCGTTGTCCAGCGCCGCGTCCATGATAATCGCCAAATCGCGCGCCGTGCTGATGTGCAGGTCGTCGTGCAGGCCGTTGGGGTTGTTAAAGTGCGTGCTGGAAGAGCAGCCGAACATCTGCGCGACCTCGTTCATCAGGTCGGTAAACGCTCCGATGCTGCCCGACACGTATTCCGCCACGGCGTTGGCCGCCTCGTTGCCGCTGGGCAACATCATGCCGTAAATGGCGTCGCGCAGCGTGACCTGCTCGTGCAAATCGAACGGGACCATGCTCGCCGCTTCGTCCCCGCCCATGTCCAGGGCGGTCTCGCTAATCTCAATCACATCGTCCAGATTCCCCAGCTGCAGGGCGATGTAGGCGGTCATAATCTTGGTCGTGGAGGCGGGAAACATGGCCTGGTCGGCGTTGCGCTCCATCAGCACGTCGCCCGTCGAACGCTCCATGACGATATAGCTGTGCGCCACCAGGTGCTCCGGCAGCAGGTTTTCCGGCGTCTCCGTGGAGTATTCCGACGCGTTCGGGTCGCGTGTGGGATTGACAAACGGCTGTTCGCCCTCTTCCGCCCACGCGCAGGACATCAAGCCAAGGCAGAGCAACACCATCGCCGTCAGGCGTCTTACCATGCCTTGTCCTCCTTCCCGCATCGGTTTCGTACCGCGCAACAAGTAGATATTATACCACACTCCGCGCCTTTTGTATATCCGGCGTTTGTTGTCGCCATTTGCTCCCATTTTACCGTTTTGTGACGTATTTAGGTATACAACGGTTGAAATGGCGCAAATCATGTTAAGATTTTGCGAAATTCCTCTTGCATTTTTTCGTGCGACCCGTTTATAATTGGGTTATAAATGACGGTGTCATGAGAAAGGGTGTTGTCGCATGGCGAAAAAATTGTTGCTCGTGGACGACGAGCCATTGATTATAAAGGGTTTGCGGTTCAGCCTGGAGCAGGACGGCTATGAAGTGGATTCCGCCGCGGACGGCGAGGAGGCCATGGCGAAGTTCTCCGCGGGACGGTATGATCTCATCCTGCTGGATGTCATGCTGCCGAAAATCAGCGGGACGGAAATCTGCCAGCGCATCCGCGAGCGCTCCAACGTGCCGATTATCATGCTGACGGCCAAGGGCGAGGACATGGACAAAATCCTCGGGCTGGAATACGGCGCCGACGACTATATGACCAAGCCCTTTAATATCCTGGAGGTCAAGGCCCGCATCAAAACCATCCTGCGCCGCGCACAGGCCGCGCCCGCGCGGGAGGAAAGCAAAATCATCCGCGTGCACGACCTGGAGGTCAATCTGGTCAACCGGACGGTGCGCCTGGCGGGCAAGGACGTCAAGCTGACCGCCAAGGAGTTTGACCTGTTGCAGCTGTTCATCACCAACCGGGGCCGCGTGTTCAGCCGCGAAAACATGCTGGAAACGGTATGGAAATATGACTATCTGGGCGATATGCGCACGGTGGACGTGCACATCCGCCGCCTGCGGGAAAAGATAGAGTCCAACAACGCGCAGCCTGAGTTTATCTTCACCAAGTGGGGAGTGGGCTACTATTTCACGGATAAGGACTAAACAGATATTTTTCAGCATCCGCTGGAAAATCCTAATCGCTTTCCTGTTGATTCTGGGCGTGGCTTTTTATGTTATCGCCACGTCGCTTATCAATCTGGTGGGCGATTATCTGTTTCAAACCAAGGTCAATGCGGAGACGGCCACCGTGCGCGAGATGGCGACCCGTTTCGCCCAGCAGTTCGCCCGCGGGGACGCGGAGCTGCTCTATGAAGACGCCCTGGCGGCCGGCCGCAGCCTGGAAGGACGCCTGCTCATCCTGGACATGGATGGCAAGGTACAAATCGACACCTTCTCCCAGTACAACGGCTGGCGGCTCGGTCATCCCGAGGTGATCAGCGTGCTCAGCGGCCAGGAATACGACTACGGATTCCATCTGCAAAGCGGCGGCCAGACCTCCGAAACCCGCGCGCTTTTCGATTTTCTGCGCAACACGCAGACCGGCCAGCAATGGGTAGGCTATTTTACCGCCGCCCTCATCTCCAACAACAGCCGCCTGGGCGTCGTGCTCTATTCCGTCAGCGTGCAGGACATGGTGGATAACCTGCGGGCCATGCAGGACCGGATGCTGCTGTATTTCTTTGCCGTGGCGCTGGCCGTGCTCGTCACCACGCTCGTTTTCTCCCGCATCATCACCAATCCCATCGCCGCGCTGACCGAGGGCATCAAGCGCATGGGCCGCGGCGATTTGTCCGGCCGCGTGGAGGTGCACGGCATCGACGAGATGGCCCGCCTCGCGGAGACGTTTAACCAGATGAGCGAAAAGTTGGAGCACCTGGACGCCTCGCGCAACGAGTTCGTCTCCAACGCGTCGCACGAGCTGAAAACGCCGCTGGCCACGATGAAGATTCTGCTGGAATCCATGCTGTACCAGGACGACATGCCCGCGGAGCTGCGGAAGGAGTTCCTGGGCGACATCAACAAGGAGCTGGACCGCCTCAGCCAGATTGTGACCGACCTGCTGACCCTGGTGCAGAGCGACACGCACGAATACAAGCTCTCGCGCAAAAACGTGCTGCTGCGCGACCTGGTTGACGAGACGCTGCACCGGCTGGAGCCGCTGGCCCAGGAGCGCGAGCAGCGCCTGGAGTTTTCCGCCGAGTCGGAGTGTCCCCTCTTTGCCGACCCCGTAAAAATCGAACAGGCCATCTACAACCTGGTCGAAAACGCGCTGAAATACTCGCCCGCCGGCGGCCAGGTGCAGGTTCGCCTGTGGCAGGAAGGCAAAACGGCCGTGCTGGAAGTCACCGACTGCGGCCCCGGCATCCCCAAGAAGGATCAGCCCCATATTTTCGACCGATTCTATCGCGTGGACAAGGCCCGTTCCCGCGCCACCGGCGGCAACGGCCTGGGCCTTTCCATCGTCCATCAGGCCGTCGTCATGCACGAAGGCAGCGTGTCCGTGCGCAGCGAAGAGGGGCACGGCTCCACCTTCCGCATGGAGCTGCCGTTGGCCGAATGAGGAGGAAAATCATGCAGAACAGGCGTGTCTGGACAGTATGGGCCGCGCTGCTGGCCGCGCTCCTGTGCGTGGGGCTGCTGGGCGGCTGCGCGCAGGAGGCGGCGCCGTCCGCCGCCACGCCGTCCCCGGAGCCTGCGCAGGATCAGCCGGAGATTTCCCCGGCAGCGGGTTCCGCTATGGCCGAGCAGCGCACCGTGCCGCTGTATTTCCGCATGCAGGGCGAAGCCTTGCTGGCGCGGGAGACGCGCACGCTGCGCATTCCCTACGACAAACAGCCCGAAGCCGTCATCATCGAGGCGCTGATTGACGGCCCCAGCGCCAGCCTCCTGGACCTGGTGGGCGTGTTCAACGCCGGCACGCGCGTATCGGTCAGCGCCAGCGGCAGCACGCTTACGGTCATCCTCAGCCGCAGCTTCCTGGACACGCCCTCCGACGCGCCCGCCAACTGGGAAAGCGATGCGGCCTGGCGCGCGGAAGTCCTGCTGCGGCGCAGGCTGGCCCTGTTGTCCATTGTCAACGCCATCACCGAATCCACGCAGTATACCGCCGTGCAGCTGCTGGTGCGGGAAACGAACGACCTGGAAAGCGCCGGGGTGCGCGTTCCCCTTTCCACCTTTACGGAGGAAGTCGACGACGAAACGGCGCTTCTCGGCCCTGTCACGCGCGACGAGGCGTCCCTCCTGACCCACCACAACACGGCGCAGGCCATCCTGGAATCCTGGCGTGCGCGCGACTTTGAGCGCATGTACCGCTTCGTCGCCCAGATGGACGGCGACCGGCCTGCGGAATCGGAATTCCTGCTGCTGCTGGCCGCCATGCCCGGCTCGCTCAGCGAGTATTCCCTCTCGCCCGGCTCCGTTTCCGCCGACGGGCAGACCACCATCCTGACCGCCGACATTACCCGCTCGGACGAGGGCGGGCAGTGGCGCCTGGAAAACTATCCGCTGTGCCTGACGCTGGAAAACGGGCTGTGGAAAATTCCCTACGCAACGCTGCTGCGGATGCTGGAGGCGACGCAATGAAAAAACGATGTCTGGCCATCGCGCTGTGTTTTCTGCTCCTGCCGGCGCTGACCGGCTGCGTCAGCGATCTGCTGGTGGAAAAGGAATCCACCGGCGATACCCTGCCCGATGTCCGCCCGGGCCCTTCCGCGCCCGTGGGCGACAGCCAGTCCGATCGCAGGGTCAGCGCGGTGCTCTATCTTCCCGACGCGGAGCTGACGCGCCTGACGGCGCAGGATCGCACCGTATCGGTAGAAGCCGGCGATTCCCTGGAAAAGGCGGTGGTCGATGCGCTGCTGGCGGAAATCAACGCCAGCGACTTCCGCCCCGGCCAGAGCGTCAGCCTCGCGCCCGTCTCCAACGCGGTGGAGGTAACGCGCGATCTGGTCACGGTCAACCTGGGCACGTCGGCCCGCGCCCTGGGGTCCGAAGCGCTGTTCGCCCTGCGCATGGCCATCACCAATACGCTGACCACCCTGACCGACATCAACTATGTCAACATCCTCATCAACGGCCGCGATCCCGGCCTGGACGTGCGCATGCTGCTGCCCACCGGCGTGCTCTCGCGCTACCCCAGCACGGATATCAGCGCGCAGCTGACCCAGGTTTCCGTGCAGCGCTCGGCCACGGACGGAGAGCTGCAAAAGACCGTAGCGCTCTATTTTCCCTCGGAGGACGGCGAAATGCTGCTGGGCGAGGTGCGCGACGTAACGTTTTCTTCGCGGGACCTTGCGCTGTACGCGCAGGTGCTGCTGGAGGAGCTGCAAATCGGGCCGCTGCAATCGGGCATGCGGGCCATCGTGCCGCCGCAGGACTATTTTGAGCGTTCTCCTTCGCTCACCGTGGTCAACGGCACGGACCGCTACATGGAAATCTACCTGCGCGAGGAGACCGACGATTACCTGCTGCTCAACGGCGGCACCCGCGCGCAGCTTCTCGGCTCCATCTGTTATACCCTCACCAGCTTCATCCCCGAGCTGGAGGGCATCGTAGCCTATATCGGCGGCGAAACCGTCACCTCCCTGACGCTGGCCGACGGGAGCACCTGGTCCTCCCCCACCGGCCGCCTGACGCGCGAGACGTTTGCGTCCTTCGCCGCGGACATGTGCACCGTATACTTCCCGCTGGCCGACGGGACGGGCCTGCGCGCCGTACAGCGGCCCATTGCCCAGAACCAGCGCACCCAGCCGCGCGCGCTCCTGCGCGAGCTCATGGATCCCCCGAGCGATCCCTCGTTCTCCCCTGCGCTTCCCCAGAGCGTCAGCGACGCGGATATCCTGGGGCTGCAAATCACCTCGGACACGGCGCTGGTCAACCTCTCCGACGCCTTTGCCGCCGCATGCGCAGGCATGACCGCGCAGCAGGAGCGCGATATGATTTATGCCATAGTCAACACGCTGACCGAGCTGGGCGGCGTTGCGCGCGTGCGCCTGTACGTCGACGGCGTGCAGTCGCAGCTGGCCGGCCATCTGTTCATCGGCGGAGAATTTCTGCGCCACACGGGGCTCATCCGGCCCTGAATCCGCAGCGACAGGAGACGCAAGGCGATGGAAAGAATACTGCGGGCCGTCACGCCCGTTCGAAATCTGTTGGACGCACGCGCCTACCGGCGCTTTGCGCGCGCACAGCTGGAACAGGGCGTCGTGCTGCGCGGGCGCGAGACGGCGCATCTGTTGGGCCGGGCGCAAATCGCGCTGGTGGACGCCTGCCTGGTGATGCAGGGGCGGGATGAAGTGCGCCAGGTGGCCGCGCCGTTTTCCCTCTGTCCGCTGGAGGCGCTGCGCAGGCAGGGGTCCTGGATGATGCTGACCGCCGCGGTCACGCTTGGCTGTGCGGGCTACGCGCCGCTGGAGCGCTTCGTGCGGGAGATGGGGTTTCAGGCCGAGCGCATGGCGCGCCAGTTCCCGCAAACCGGTTCCCTGCCCTATGACGACGCGCGCCGCCTGGACACGACCATCCATCGCGACGCCGGCGGCCTGCGCGCCTTTTCCAAGGGCGACCCGGAGGCGGTGCTCGCGCGCTGCACCCAGGCCCTCAACGGGCGTGAGCGCCCGTTGGAAGACGCCGAGCGGGCCCAGGCGCTGGAGACCGCGCGCCGGATGGAAGCGCAGGGGCTGCGCACGCTGGCTTTTGCGACGCGCCTGTGCGACGGAACGTCGCCCGAGGAATCGTCAATGACGTTCCTGGGCGTGTTGGGGATGGGCGACCTGCCGCACGAGGCCACGGCGCGCCAGATGGACGCGCTGCGGGCGCTGGGCATCCGGCCGGTGCTGCTGGCCCGCGCGCCGCTGACCGAAGGCACGGTGCGGGCCAGCGGCGTGCTGGCGGGGGACGCGCAGCTGCTTCAGGGAAACGCGCTCGCGCCCCTGGACGGGGACGCCCTGCGCGACGCGCTGCGCCGCGCCGGCGCCGTGGTCTCTCTGGAACGGCGGCAGAGGCGGCGCATAGCCGCCGCGCTTCGGGAACAGGGAATCGTCGTTACGGTGGGCGGCACGCCCTGCGCGGACGTAAGCGTTGCTTTCTCGCCCGAGGCGGATGCGGACGCGCTGCTGTCCGGCGGGCTCGACGCGGCGCTGCGGCTGCTGTCGGATTGCCGTGCCTTTGAGGGGGAGGCGTAATACATGCGCGGATGGGAGAGGCTTCTTCGGGCCGGCCGGCCCGCGCCTTTCTTTTTCGCGCGTCGTTTTGTGCTGTGCCTGACGCTCTGCTGTGCGGCCGGCCTCTGTCTCGGGCGCACGTCCGGCTATGCGCCGTGGCTGTGGCTCTTCCCCGTCTCCCTGCTGGCGGCCGCGTGGCTGCTGCGCTGCTTCCTCCCGGTATGCCGGCTGGCGCTGTGCGGGGCGCTGTTCTCCCTGGGGCTGACGCTCTGCGCGCAGGCGCTGCACGCGCCCGCGCTGCCGCCGCTGGGGACCTGGACGGTGCACGGCCTAGTGGAAGGAACGGTATCGCGCAGCGAAAACGGCATCTGGTTCTTCCTGACGGACGTACAGGTGCAGCCCGACGGCGAGGAGGACTGGACGCCGCTGGAAGGAACGCTGTACTGCTACTATTCCACGCAGTCCGCGTCCGACCTGGTGCACGGGCAGCAGGTCAGCGTACAGGGCCGCGTCTATCTTCCCGATTCGCCGCGCAATCCCGGCGCGTTTGACCAGCGGATGTGGCTGGCCCAATACGGCGCGCATGTGCGCATGTACGCGTTCCGTGCGCCCCATGTGGAGGCGGACGCAAAGCGCAGCCTGCGCGGCATGGCGCTGCAAATCAACCAGGCGCTGGGTGAGCGGATGGACGAACAGTTCGGCGGCGCTTCTTCGCTGGTGCGCGCAATGCTGCTGGGGGACCAGGAGCAGGTGCCGGAGGTCTGGACAGAATGGATGCGGGACAGCGGCATTGCGCATCTGCTGGCCGTGTCCGGCCTGCATGTGGGGTTCTGGTACGTGCTGCTGCGGGCGGGGCTGGCGCGCCTGCCCGTCTCTCCGCAGACGCGCTGGGTGCTGCTGGCGCTTCTGCTGGGCGGATATGCGCTTTTGACGGGGTTGAAAACGTCGGTATTGCGTGCGTCGCTGATGCTTTTGTTTGTGCAGGGCGGACGGGTGCTGGGCAGGCGTTCGGACCCTGTCACCTCGTTGTCGCTGGCAGCGCTTGTGCTGATGCTGCTTCGCCCGCTGTCCCCGTTTTCGGCCGGTTTTCAGCTCTCCTTCTGCGCGGTATTGGGCCTGGTGCTGCTGGGGCGGCCCATGGAGCGGCTGCTGCGATTCCTGCCCAAATCCGTCTCCTTGCCCCTGAGCGCAACGCTCAGCGCGCAAATCGGCGTGCTCATTCCCTCCGCCGCCATGTTCGGCACCGTTTCCATTGTCAGCCTGCTGACCAATCTTGTGGCCATCCCGCTGTGCGGCCTGCTCATCCCGGTGGCTGCGCTGGCGACGCTTCTGGGCGCGCTGGCGCCCCCGATCGCCTTTGCGGCGGCGCTGCCGGTGCGCGGCATGGCGGTGGTGCTGGTACGGCTGTCCTCCCTGGCGGCCGGCGTGCCATGGGCTACCCTGCGCCTGCCCGCCCCTGCCTGGTGGACGACCGCCGCGCTCTACGGCGCCATGTTCCTGTGCTCCACGGCGGTGGTGTGGCGTTGGCGGTGGCGGCTTTGCGCGATAGCGGGGCTGCTTGCCGCGGCCGTCGTGACGGGCGCCCTGTTGACCCCCGGCAGCCCGCGCTATGTGCAGCTGGACGTGGGACAGGCGCTTTCGGGCGTGCTGCATGTCGGCGCCCATTGCTATGTGTATGACTGCGGCGAGGAAAACAGCGACCTGACAGAATACCTTTTCCACGAGGGAGAGAACGTGGACGCGCTCTTCCTCAGCCACCCGCACGACGACCATACCGGCGGCCTTACGGAGCTGCTGGAGGAGGGCGTTCGGGTCGATACCCTCTATGTGCCCGCCAACGCCATGGCCTTTGGCGGGGAATCCGAGTATGAAAACCGATTGACGCTGGCTGCGTCGCAGGGCACGCGCATTGTCGAGCTGGCCACGGGCGACCGGTTGGAGCTGGCAGGCGCGACGGTCGAGGTGCTCGCGCCCGAGCGGGAAGCGGCGCAGGGGGCCGATCCCAACGACCGCTCTTTGGTGCTGCTTTTCGAAATCAACGGCCATCGCCTGCTGCTGTGCGGCGACGCGGACGGCGTCACGGAGCCGCACGACGTGGACTGCGACGTCTTGCAGGTCGCGCACCATGGCAGCAAGCGCGCCGCGGACGCCCGGATGCTGCGCGAAGCGTCGCCGGATATCGCACTGATTTCCGTAGGAAACAACTATTATGGGCATCCCGATGCCAATACCGTCTCACGCCTTCAGGATTCCGGCGCACAGGTCTATACCACGCAGGAATCCGGCGCGCTGACGGTGTACTTTACCGACGACGGACTGAACGTGGAGGCATACTGTCCATGACGCATGAAGAGTTTTTTGACGCGCTCAAGCGGGGCGAGATAGCGCCGGCCTATTTCTTCCACGGAGAGGAGGAGCACGTCAAGGCCAGCGCCCTGGAAGCGCTGCGCGCGCGCCTTCTGCCCGCAGGACTGGAGGCGCTCAACGAAACGGCATTGCAAAACCCAGCGGCCGCCGTCGTCGTCGCGGCGGCGGAAACCCTGCCGCTGATGGCCGAGCGCCGCCTGGTCGTCGTGCGCGACAGCGCGCTGCTGACCGCCGGCAAGGCGTCGGACGAGGCGGCCGAGAGCGCCGCGCTTGTCGATTACCTGGGCCGCCTGCCCGATACGGCCTGCGTCGTCTTTTTCTGCCGCGGCGTGGCAGACGGGCGGAAAAAGCTGACGCAGGCGCTGCTGAAGCAGGCGGCGGTCGTGCGCTTTGACCCGCTGGGAGACGCGGCGCTCGCGCGCTGGATTGCTTCGCGGCTTCGCCGGACGGGCAAGCGAATCAGCGCGGCCAACGCGGAGTTTCTGGTGTTTACCTGCGGCCGCGAGCTGCTGACGCTGGGCCAGGAGCTGGACAAGCTGTCCGCCCACGCGGGCGAGCGGGAGGAAATCTCGCGCGCCGATATCGAAACGGTCGCTACCCCGACGCTGGAATGCACGGTGTTTCAGATGGTGGACGCGCTGGTGGAGGGCCGGGAACCGGAAGCGTTCCGGCTGTTGGCCGCCATGCTGGAGCGGCGCCAGGAGCGCATCGGTATCCTGGCCATGATTGCCCGTCAGTACCGGCACATGCTCCACGCGTCGCTGATGAAAGGCGCCGGGCTGTCCGACGCGCAGGTGCAAAAGGCGCTGGGGGTCCCTGCCTTTGCCTATCGCCGCCTCCTGCAGCAGATGCGCGGAATGGACGACGACGCGCTCCGGGCGCGCCTGAACCTGTGCGTGGAGACGGATTTTGCCATCAAGAGCGGCCGCATGCGCGAGGATGCGGCGTTGGAACGGGTCATGCTGCGCCTGGGCGGCGGCAACGTGTGACGGCGCGCCCGGCAAAGGCCGAAGGCGCGCCGTTGCTCCGCGTTTACGGCACCTGCTTTACGCTGCCTATGCCCTTCCACATGCGCTTGCAGCACCAGCGCAGGCGGGCCCGCCAGGGCAGCGCGTGCCATAGTATCCGATAGCAGCGGCGGGCTTCCTGCGTCTGCGCGGGGCTGGCCCCATAGCGGCCATACCCCAGCAGCGTCACCGCGTCCGCCACCTCCAGCAATTTCGCCTCCTGCGGCACTGCCCCTTCCAGCCGCAGCGCATGCGTGCTCGGCGACTCCGAGGGCTCAGCGCCCAGTCCCGCGGCGGCCAGCAGGCCCAGCAGGGCGCGATACCACACCAGCAACCGCTCGTCCTCGTCTTTCGCCCGCTTCTGTGCGGTCTGCGGCAGGGTTTGCCAGGCGCGCAGGGCCAGCAGCACGGCCAGCAGCAGCAACAGCAGCCACAGCCACCACCGGCTGGCGTCCTTCTCCCGCGGCGCGGGGTCCTCCGACGGTTCCGTATCAGGCTCGTCCGGAGCGTCCGGCTCGGGCGAGGGCGACGGCTGCGCCTGCGACACGCTCTGCGGCACATCCCCCTGCGACTGCTGCGGAACGCTCTGTTCCGTCTCTTCCGGGGCATTCTGCGAGCCGGGGTCATCCTCCTGGCTCTCGCCGCCCTCCGGCGGCGGGGACGGCTCGTCCTGCGGGGACGGCTCGTCCTGCGGGGACGGCTCGTCCTGCGGGCCCTGGCCCTGTCCGGTTTCGTCCTGTCCTTCGCCGCCCGAGCCGCCCGTTCCCTCGGACGGCGTGGCGTCAAAGGGCAGCCAGCCAAAGCCTTCGAAGTACACCTCGGCCCAGGCGTGCGCCGATTTGCTGGTCACCAGCGCCACCCCGTCCACGGGCTGCGCCAGATAGCCTTCGATATAGCGCGTCGGCAGGCCCGCAATGCGCCCCATAATGGCCATGGCGGAGGCAAAATAGGTGCAATAGCCCTTCTTCTCGCGCAGCAGGAAATAGGATACAAAGTCCTGATTGTCCGGCGGTTCGGCCGGGGTCAGGGAATATTCGAACGTTTCGCGCAGGTAATCCCGGATGGCCAGCGCTTTTTCCAGCGGGGTGGCGCAGTTTTCGATAACGGACAGCGTCAGCGTGCGCACATCCTCGGCCAGCGCGCCGGGCACGCCCAGGTAGCTGGCCATGTCCCGCGCCCCGGCGTTCTGCGCGGCCGCCGCCAGCAATGCCGGCAGGCGCGCATCGTCCGCGCTCAGCACGGGCGCGCGGAAGGAATACTCGTCTCCGGCAGCCAGGTTGCGCGTGATGAACATCTCGCTGGAGGCGTTGAAGTAGGGCACCATGGACATGGGCGTGGAAAGCGACGTAAAGCGCAGCGGCACAAACAGGGTGGACGCGCTGTCCGACTGCATGGTGATGCGCACTTCGACCGTCTCAAACAGCGCCTGACTGCGGAGGGCCTCCTCGGGCAGGTCTTCGTCCTGCGTCTGCGCCCGCGTATCGGCGTGGCGCGGATCGGCGTACAGGTAGCGTCGCATGGACAGCGTATCGCTCCATGCCAGCCCGTTGTATTCGTTCTGGATGGACCCGCGAAGCAGCAGCGCCGAAGGGGTGTACACGGTCATAACCGGGCGTTCCTGCACGTTGGCCGGGCCGCCCAACCGCGTTTCCAGCGGCTGGTACCCGTCCACATGCAGCGAATACACCTCGCGCGGCTCGGTAAAGAAGAACGTGTCCGTAATATACGTGCGCAGCCGGTCCGCAAAATCCTCCAGCGTGGGCGACGTAAAGCGCAGCCACGGCGCCATGCCCACCGCCAACGCCACGGCCACGGCCGACACGGCCAGCGCGCGCCCGCGCGATACCGTCTCGTCTCCCGAAAAGGCAAACAGCACGCAAAGCGCCGCCAGCGCAGGCGCAAACAGCCACAGCGGCGTATCTGCGCCCGAAAGCCAGACCAGCAGCATCACGACCATCGTCAGCGAAAGCGCCGGATACAGGCCCGCGCTTTGCCGCGCAATCGCAAAGCAGCCCAGCGTCAGCAGCACGCCGCCCAGCGCCGCTATCTCCGAGGCATACACGCGCAGCGGTTCGACATTGCCGGAAAACAGGTGCACCGCCGCCCCCAGCATCGCGCCCAGGCGCGGCAGCGCGCCGCTGGTCAGCAGCCACAGCAGCACCGCAGCGCCGCCCGCCGCCCAGGCCAGCCAGCGTCTGCGGGGCATCAGGCCGGGCAGGGCGCACAGCAGCGCGCACAGCGTGCAGGCGGTGACCGCATCGCCCGCCGCCTCCAGCGCCAGCGCGTCCAGCGCCGGCAGCAGAAGCCCCAGCGCCAGCAGCCAGCCCAGCAGCACGGGCCACAGCGACGGGGCGTTCAGGCGGCGCAGCGTCCGGCCCAGCGCGTTTTCCGTCCCCCGCTTTTCAGGCATGCGCGTCCTCTTCCCCCTTTCCGGCCGCTTCCCCGCCGATTTGCGTCACTTCCACATCGTTTCTGCGCAGCCGGCGCACCAGCGCTTCCCTGTCCTCATCGTTCGCCTGCGAAGCCAGCAACACGCGAACCTTGGGGCCCATGCGGCGGATGCTGAGAATCATGTCCGCAATGGCCGGATTCATGCGGCTGGTCACAATGGCCGTGGAGCCCGTGCGCCGCAGGCGTCTGGTTTCCAGCATCAGCACGCGTTCAAACGCCTCGCTCCCGTCAAACGCGCAGCGGCCCAGCGCGTCGAGCACCTGCGGCAATTCCTCGCCCTTGCTGACGGTCACGTCCGTCGGGTCAGCGCCCAGCAGGGGCATGCGCACCGGCGCGCCCTGCTCCAGCGCGGCGCTTGCCAGGGACGCGGCGGCTTCGCAGATGGCGTCGCGCGCGCACAGCGCCGCCTCGCCCTCCCCCTCCGGCGGGGCGCAGTCCACCAGCAGCAGCGCGTCGGGCCGCATGGGCTGCTCGTATACGCGCACCAGCAATTCCTTTCTGCGCATGGACAGCTTCCAGTGCACCTTTTTCAGCTCGTCCCCCGGCTGATAGGCGCGCACGTCCGTGGGCAGGGTCGCATCCTCAAAGGCGCGGGAAACGCTCTCGTTGTCCGACTCCCCGGGGCTGAAGGAAAGCGGGGGCGCCAGATGCACCTGCGGAACCACCACGAGCGTGCGCCCCTGCGTCTGCCCGGCCACGCGCAGCGAAAACAGGCCGAACACGTCGCGCACCCAGGCGTTGGCAACGCCCGCCGGGTATTCCCCCACATGCGGACAGGGCAGCGTAATGGCGTAGGCATTCTCCCGAAAGGGAATCACGTTGGCATACAGCGCGTAGGCTTCCGCGCCGGCGGCAAACACGTCCAGATGCACGGGCGCGGCCGGCAGCGGGCAGCGATGCGTCAGGGTCATCGTCAGCTGTACCCGCGTCCCGCGCACGGCCTGCTCACGGTTGAGCAGGCACCCCATTTGCAGGGTGCTGCGCGTCCAGAACACGCAGACAAGGCTGCTCGCCATCAGAAGCGCCAGCAGCCAAATCAGCAGCCAGAACAGCGCGCCGCCCGTGGACAGCGCGCACAGGAGCAGCACTGCGGCGCAAAACAGCGCCATTGCCGCGCGCCGGGTCATGGCACGCGCACGGGCACCTGCGTGGTCTCCAGCAGCCCGGCAATCACCCGGTCGGCCGCAACGCCTTTCATGCGCGCTTCCGGGCTGAGCATCACGCGGTGGGTTAACACGGGGAGCGCCATGCGCTGCACGTCCTCGGGAATGATAAAATCGCGGCCCGCCAGCAGCGCGCAGGCCTGCGCCGCGCGGATGAGCGCAATCGCTCCGCGCGTGGACACGCCCAGCTGCAGCGCCGGGTGGCGCCGCGTCGCGGCGGCGATGGTGGCCACATACGAGCGCACTTCACGCGAACAGTAGATTTCGCCTACCGCCGCCTGCATGGACAGGATATCCTCCGCAGAGCAGACAGGCGCCAGCTGCGAGAGGGGAGACACGCGCGCGCTGTACCGCTCCAGAATGTCCATTTCGTCCTCCACGGACGGATAGCCGATGGCAATGCGCATGAAAAAGCGATCCATCTGCGCTTCGGGCAGCGGATAGGTGCCGACAAACTCCACCGGGTTCTGCGTGGCCAGCACCAGGAAGGGCCTGGGCAGGGGATGCGTCACGCCGTCCACGGTCACCTGGTATTCTTCCATGACCTCCAGGAGGCTGGACTGCGTTTTGGGCGAGGTGCGGTTGATTTCGTCCGCCAGCACAATCTGGCTCATGACCGCGCCGGGCTTAAACTCCAGCTCGCCGGTCTTGAAATTGACCACCGAAAAGCCCGTTACGTCCGCCGGGGTCACGTCGGGCGTGAACTGGATGCGCTTGAACGAGCAGGCGAGCGATTTGGCCAGCGCGCTGGCCAGCGTGGTTTTGCCCACACCCGGCACATCCTCTATCAGCAGATGGCCCCGGCACAAAAGCGCAATAAGCGCCAGCTCAATGATATCCTCCTTGCCCACGATGACCTGGGCGATGTTCTGTTGAAGCGCGCGGACGAGCCGCCTTGGCTGCTGCATGATTTTTTCTCCCCTCCGGGCACAGTTTTGCCCGCCCATTATAATGGAAACGCTTGCAAAGCACAAGGGTTCCGTGTATCCTAAAGATGCCGAAAATAGAACGGATGGCGGAGAAAAAACCGTGCATGGAGGCAGAAAAATGGCGAATTGGGCAGGCTGTGCGGTGCGCAGGGAGGCGTCGGTGGATTCTACCAACCGCGCCGCGCGCCGCTGGGCGGCACAGGGCGCGCCGCACGGCGCGGCGGTCGTGGCGCTGGCGCAGACGGCGGGCCGCGGCAGGCTGGGCCGGCATTGGGAATCCCCGGCGGGGGCCGGGCTGTATCTTTCCCTGGTGCTGCGCCCGGGCCCGCAATCGCCGGTTTGGCCCAGCCTGACCTTCCGGGCGGCGCTGGCCGCGGCGGACGCCTGCCAGGCGGCCTGCGGCCTGCGGCCCGCCATCAAATGGCCCAATGACCTTGTCCTTTCGGGGCGGAAGATTTCGGGCATCCTTCTGGAGCGCGAAGGCGACGCGGCCGTCTGCGGCATCGGCATCAACGTCCGCCAAAGGGCCGGGGATTTCCCGCCCGAGCTGCGCGGGCGCGCGGGGTCGCTGGAAGCGCTGAGCGGGCGCAGCGTCTCCCTGGACGCGCTGGAGCGGGCGCTGCTGGCATCGCTGGAGGCCCGCATGGACGCCCCGGGCTGGAAAGCCGACTATACGGCGCAATGCGTCACGCTGGGCCGCACGGTTCGCGTGCTCGCCCCGGACGGCGCTTTCGACGGCTTTGCAGAGGGCCTGGACGATGTCGGCGCGCTGCTGGTGCGCGACGAAGCGGGGCAGGTGCGGCGTGTGCTGGCGGGCGACGTATCCGTGCGCAGCCCGGAAGGCTATGTATGAGGAGGCAGGCGGATGATTCTGGGAATCGGCATTGATTTGTGCGACGTCGAGCGCATGGAAACGGCGCTGGCGCGGGAAGGATTCTTGGAGCGCTATTTTTCGCCGGAAGAGCAGGCGTATATCCGCGGCCGCGGCAAGGGGGCGGCCCAGTCGATGGCCGGCCATTTCGCGGCCAAGGAGGCCGCGCTCAAGGCCCTGGGCCGCGGCCTCGCGCTGCCTCCGGAGCAGATTGCCGTGACGCACGACGCGTCCGGCGCGCCGCGCTATGTGCTCTGCGGAAAAGCGCTGGCGCACATGCAGGCCATGGGCGGAAAATCGATGCATCTGAGCATCACGCATACCGGCGCCGCCGCAGCGGCGGTCGCCGTGCTGGAGGGATAACATGCTTTCTATCATTACCCCGGAAACCATGCGCGCCACCGAGACCGCGTTCATGCAGCGAACCGGCACGCCGGGCCTGCTGCTCATGGAGCGCGCCGCCCAGGCGGTATGCGCCGCGCTGCTGGAGATGACCGATGCGGGCGCGCTGTTCCTGTGCGGGCCGGGCAACAACGGCGGGGACGGGTACGCGGCGGCGCGTCTGTTGGCGCAGGCCGGCCGAAAGGCCTGTATCTGGACGCTGTCCAATCCCGAAATGCTGCGCGGCGACGCCCACGCCAACATGCTCCGCTGCCGCGAGATGGGCATTCCCGTCCAGCGGCTGTTCGCGCTGGACGCCCCATGCCCGCCCGATTGCGGGGTCGTGGTGGACGCGCTGTTCGGCACGGGGCTGGCCCGGCCGCTGTCGGGGCTGTATGCGGACGCGGCGGACTGGATGAACGCCTGCGGCCTGCCCGTGCTGGCGGTGGACATGCCGTCGGGCACAAAGGAAAAAATGGTTCGCGCCGCGCGCACGGTCACCTTCCACCGCCTGAAACCCTGTCACCTGCTGTATCCCGGGCGGAGCTGTTCGGGCCTGGTCACGGTGGCGGACATCGGCATCGAAGGCGGGCAGGAAGCGGACTATGAGGCGCTGGAAGACCGCGACATTCCCCTGCTGCTGCCGCCCCGCGCGCCGGATGCGCACAAGGGCGACTGCGGCCATGTGCTGGCGCTGGCCGGCTCCCGCGGCATGGCGGGCGCGGCGGCGCTGTGCGCGACCGCAGCGCTCCGGGGCGGCGCAGGGCTGGCGACCGTCTGCTGCCCGGACGACGTGCTGCCCGTCGTGCAATGCCTGGCGCCGTGCGCCACATGCGTGCCGCATGGCAGCCTGGAAACGGCGCTTGCCGGCAAGCGCGCCATCGCGGCCGGCCCCGGCCTGGGAACCGGCGCGGGGCCTTTGCTGGAGCGGCTGCTGGAAGCGCCCGTGCCGCAGGTCTGGGATGCGGACGCCCTGAACTGGCTCGGCGCCCATCCGCGCGCGCTGGGCGACCGCTTCGTGCTGACCCCGCATCCCGGGGAAGCCGCGCGCCTGTTGGGCGTATCCGTCGCGGAGGTGACCGATGACCCGCCGCTGGCGGCGCAGCGCCTCTTCGAGCGCTACGGCGCCGTCGCGCTGGTCAAGGGCGCGACGACGGCGGTGCATGCGGGCGGGACGGCCCCCGGCACGGGGCGGCGCGCGCTGAACCTGTCCGGCACGCCCGGTATGGCCACGGGCGGAAGCGGCGACGTGCTGACCGGGCTGATTGCGGCGCTGCTGGCGCAGGGGCTTTCCCCCTTCGACGCGGCGCGGGCCGGCGCGTTCCTGCACGGCCGCGCGGGTGAACGGGCCGCGGCGGCGCGGGGCGTGCGCTCGATGACCGCGCAGGACCTTCTGGACATGGTGCGCATAGACTAGGCATGAGAGAAGGTACCGGATGGTGCGACGACAGCAAGTCGGAGTGTGACCATCCATGATGCAGGTCAAACGCGGAGAAATTTACAGCGCCGATTTGGACCCCGTGCGGGGTTCGGAGCAAGGCGGCATTCGCCCGGTGCTTGTGATACAAAACAACGTTGGCAACCGTTTCAGCCCGACCGTGATTGTACTGGCGATTACCTCACAAACGCAAAAAGCCCGGCTGCCCACGCATGTGGCCGTGGCGGCGGGATGCACCGGACTGACCCGCGCGTCGGTGGTGCTGGCCGAACAGGTGCGCACGCTGGAAAAAGCGCGCCTCGGCCGCCGTATCGGCGCATTGGGGCCGGAGGACATGGAGCGCGTGGACGCGGCGCTCCGCGCCTCGCTGGGATTTCCGGCAGGATAGCGTCCTGTAGAGGTTTCAAGGCCGGCCGCCGCGCCCCTGTACGGCGCGGCGGCGCGGCAGAGCAAAGGATAAGGCAAGGAGGCAATGTATGCACCGCAAGTCATGGATGCAATGGCTGTACCTGGCGGCAGGCGTCACGCTCACTTCCGTCCCCTTTCCCCTGTTCTTCATTCCCAACGATATCGCGCCCGGCGGCCTGTCCGGCCTGAGCACGGTGCTGCATGCGCTGACCGGTTGGCCCGTGGGTATGACGACCATCGTCCTGAACGCGCCGCTGTTTCTGATTAGCTGGAAGCGCATGGGACGAGCCTTTGCCTCGCGCTCGCTCCTGTGCATGCTGGGGGTTTCGGTGCTTATCGACCTGGTGCCCGGGAAGCCCGTTACGTCCAATCCCATGCTCGCCGCCATCTTTGGCGGCCTGACGATGGGCGCGGGCATCGGCCTGGTCATCCGCGGCGGGGCCACAACGGGCGGAACGGACATGGCGGCCATGCTGGTGCATGAGCAGATACCAGCCATTTCGGTCGGCGGGGTGCTGATGGGCATCGACTGCCTGGTCATTCTGCTGGCGGGTATCGTGTTCGACCTGCAATCGGCGCTGTTCGCGCTCATCGCGCTGTACATTGCCACACGGGTCATGGACCGCGTGATTGAGGGGCTGGAAAACGCAAAGGCGTTTTTCATCTTTTCCGGCCAGTCGCAGGCCATCGCCGACGCGGTGCTGACCCGGATGAACCGCGGCGCCACGCTGCTGCGGGCCCAGGGCGCGTACAGCCGTCAGGAACGGGACGTGCTGCTGTGCGTGGTCACGCGCATGCAGATTCCGCAGCTCAAAGCCATCGTCAACGAGCTGGACCCGAACGCGTTTCTCATGCTGACGGACGTGCGCGAGGCGCTGGGCGAGGGCTTTACCCGCGAACCGGGCGCGCCCGCCGGCAGCCGGCCGGCAGGGCCGGACCGCTAAAGGCCTGCGCGCAGCGGCGGGCGGGTTCGGAAGCCTTGCGCAGCAAGGTTTCCGCTTATCGACAAATTGAACACATTTCTGCGGGGATGCAGGAAGGGGCGGCAAGCCCCTTCCTGTGCTATCCGCAGCGGCGGCGTGTACGCCGCCAGGAGCGGCTGCAAGCCGCTTCCGCTATCATATTCCGGCCGTGCGCTTCGCGCACAGGAACATGATGTTCCCTTCGCTGCAAGG
>DVFI01000040.1 GCA_018713305.1 Candidatus Avichristensenella intestinipullorum | reverse complement strand
CTGCCCATATCCAGGGAGAAAATGGTCTTGTCGCGCAGGTTGTCCGGAACGTCGCCCTTGAGGATGCGCTGCGCCAGCCCCTCCGCCACGGCGGTTTTGCCCACGCCCGGCTCGCCAATCAGCACGGGGTTGTTCTTGGTTTTGCGGCAGAGGATGTTGATGACGCGGCGGATTTCCGCATCGCGGCCAATGATGGGATCCAGCTTGCCCGAGCGGGCCTGCTCCACCAAATCCGTGCCGAACCGCTTGAGCGCCTCGTAGGTTTCCTCCGGGTTCTGCGAGGTCACGCGCTGCTTGCTGCGCACCTGGCTGAGCGCGGCGAGAAACTTTTCGCGCGTGACGCCGTGGCGCGCCATCAGCCGGGCGGACGGCGTGCCCCGTTCGCCGAGCAGCGCCAGGTACAGGTGCTCCACGCCGGCGTATTCGTCGGCGAATTGGCGGGTATTTTCCTGCGCCTGCGCGAGCAGCTCGCCGAAGCGGCGCGAGGCGTACAGCTGGCTGCCGCCCGATACGCTGGGCAGTTTTTCCAGTTCGCGCTCCAGCTCCGCCGTATACGCAGGGACGTCCACCTCCATCAGCGTCAGCAGCCGCGGAATCAGGCCGTCCTGCTGGGCGCACAGCGCCGCGTGCAGATGCTCGCCCTCCAGCTGCTGATGCCGGTAGCGCAGCGCAATGTTCTGCGATTCTGCAATGGCTTCCTGCGCCCGCTGCGTGAATTTATTCATATCCATCATCATGGTTCCCTCCCTTGTCCTTTATGCGCAGTATGCGCTTTGTTATGCAATCTGCGAAAGCTTTTCGTACAGCTTGCGCATCTCGGGCGTAATCCTGCCCGGGTTTTGAATGGTCAGTTCAATCAGCAGGTCGCCCTGATGTCCGTGGCCGTCCGACAGGCCCTGGCCGCGCAGGCGCAGCTTTTGCCCGCTGCGCGCGCCGGCGGGGATTTTGACCGAGAGCACTTTGTCCATGGCGCGCACCTCCAGCCGGCCGCCCAGCGCGGCCTGCCACGGCGTAATCTCCCGCTTGAGCGTTACGTCCAGCGACGGGCGCGCATGCGCGGCCCGCGCCGCCTGTCCGCCGAACAGGTCGCCGAACAGGTCGTCCATGTTGAAGGTCTGATAGGCGTCGTCCGTGTGGACGGTTCGGTACGTATAGCGCACATTGCCGCCCTGCCCGCCGAACGGCCCGCCCTGCCCGCCGAACGGGGCTTCGCGCGCCTGGTCGTACGCCCGGCGCTTTTCGGCATCGCTCAGGGTATCATACGCTTCGTTGATTTCGATGAAGCGCCTTTCGGCGGCCTTATCGCCGCCGGTCACGTCCGGGTGATACTTTTTTGCCAGAACCCGGTACGCTTTTTTTATCTCTTCGGCGCTGGCGTCTTTTTTAACGCCGAGCACGCGATAATAGTCAGCCATCGCCTTCACTCCTATCTTTGACTTTCTTTGACCAAACATATCATACCACAGGAGCCGTGAAAAAGCAAGGCATTTTTGCAGATTCATGCAGGGGAATTTTTCTTTGCAACGAATGTCTTTTATGGTATAATGCAACCAACGAAAAGCAGGAAAGCGGGCAATTGTTACTGAAATGAAGGACAAAGGAGTGGTACCCCATGAGAAAGAAGCGCTGTATTGCGATGCTGCTGGCAGGCGGCCAGGGAAGCAGGTTGGGGATTTTGACCAGATCCATGGCCAAACCGGCGGTACCGTACGGGGGAAAATACCGCATCATCGACTTTCCGCTGTCCAATTGCGCCAATTCCGGCATCGACGTGGTAGGCGTGCTGACGCAGTACCAACCCCTGGAGCTGAACGCCTACATCGGCTCGGGCGCGCCGTGGGATTTGGACTTGTCCAACGGCGGCGTATTTGTGCTGCCGCCGTACATGCGCGGGAAGGGCGGCGAATGGTATCGCGGGACGGCCAACGCCATTTATCAGAATATCGGCTTTATCCAGCAGTTTGACCCGGATTATGTGCTCATTCTCTCAGGCGACCACATTTACCGCATGGACTACAACGCCATGCTGCGCTTCCATATCGAAAACGAGGCGGATGCGACCATCGCGGAACTGGAGGTTCCCTGGGAAGAAACGCACCGTTTCGGCATTCTCAACACCGACGAGACCGGGCGCATCGTGGAGTTCGACGAAAAGCCCAAGCACGCCCGGTCCAACAAGGCGTCCATGGGCGTCTATATCTTTACCTGGGACAAGCTCCATGAATACCTGGTGGCGGACGAGGCGGACAAGGACTCGTCCAACGACTTTGGCAAGAACATCATGCCCAAAATGCTCGCCGACGGCCAGCGCCTCTTCGCCTACCCGTTCTCGGGATACTGGAAAGACGTGGGCACCATCGACAGCCTGCTGGAGGCCAACCTTGACCTGCTGCAAACGCCCATGCCCATCGACCTTTACGACAAGCGCTGGCGCATTTACAGCCGCAATCCCGGCCTGCCGCCGCACTATATCGCCCCGGGCGCGTGGGTGCAAAACGCGCTGGTCACCGAGGGCTGCGAAGTGTTCGGCCAGGTCCGGCACAGCGTGCTGTTTGCGGGCGTGACCGTGGAGCAGGGCGTGAGCGTGGAAAACTCGGTCGTCATGCCGCGGGTGCACATCGGGCGCGGAACGTCCGTCACGCGGGCCATCATCGCCGAGGACGCCGTCATCGGGCCCGGCTGCCAGATTGGCGCGGCCGAAGGCGGCATCGCGGTCGTCGGGCAGGGTTCGCGCCTGGCGGCGGGCACGGTGGTGCAGCCCGGCGAACAGTACGAAAACTCGTAAGCGGGGAGGGCAAAACGATGGCAACCAAGGATTTGATGGGCCTGATTTACACCGGAGAAAACGATGCCCGCCTGCGCGAGCTGACCCTGACGCGGGCCGTAGCGGCCCTGCCCGTGGTGGGAAGATACCGCATTATCGATTTTCTCATGTCCAATCTGACCAACGCCGGCGCGCGCAATGTCGGCGTGATTACCCAGCGCAACTACCATTCGCTCATGGACCATCTGGGCAGCGGCAAGGAATGGGACCTGCACGGCAAGCATGACGGCCTGTTCATCCTGCCGCCCTTCCTGACGCGGGACAACGTGGGCGTCTACGGCGGCATGCTGGACGCGCTGCGCTCCAACATCGGCTACCTGCGCCGCTCCCGCCAGGAATACGTGCTGCTGACGGACAGCCATGTCGTCTATAACATCGACTATCTGGAGATGCTGCGCCAGCATGTGGACAGCGGCGCGGACATTACCCTGCTTTACCATGACGCCAAGCCGCGCCTGCAGCAGGGCGTGCATGAGTACCGCGTCTACTTTGATACGAACGCCGACGGCCTGATTACGGCCCTGGAAATCGACCCCGTGCAGCCCAGCTTCCCCAACGAGTCGCTTTCGGCCATGATTATCCGGCGCGAGCTGCTGGTGTCCATCGTCGCGCAGACGGCCGCGCAGGGCCATCACAGCTTCGTGCGGGACGTGCTGCAGCGCTCGGTCAACGACCAGACGCTGCGCGTCATGGGCTATCGTTCGCCCGTCCGGGGCTGGCATATCGATTCGGTGCAGTCCTATTACCGCTTTAACATGGACACCCTGCAGGCGGATGTGCGCCAGGAGCTGTTTGATCCCCGCCGCCCCGTATATACCAAGGTGCGCGACGATATAGCCGCGCGCTATGGCGACAGCGCGACGGTCTCCAACAGCCTGGTGGCCGACGGCGGCCGCATCGAGGGCACGGTGGAAAACAGCATCATCTTCCGCGGCGTGTACGTGGCCGCGGGCGCCATAGTGCGCAACAGCATCGTCATGCAGGATGCGCAGGTGCATGAGGACGCGGAAATCGATAACTGCATCCTGGACAAGCAGGCCGTCATCAAGCGCGGCGGCCGGCTTATCGGCCCGGCCACCTACCCCATTGTCATCAGCAAAAACGTCACCATCTGATCCCCATATTAAAAGGAGGTGCTTCTATGATCAAAGTGCTCTTTGCCGCGTCCGAATGCGTTCCCTTCGTCAAGACGGGCGGCCTGGCGGACGTGGTGGGCGCGCTGCCTCCGGTGCTCAAGGCCCGGGGCGTGGATGTGCGCGTGGTTCTGCCCTTGTATGGCGAAATCCCGCAAGAGTTCAAAAGCCAAATGAAGCATGTGGTTGATTTTGAGGTGGAGCTGGGATGGCGCAGGCAGTATTGCGGCATTGAGACTTTGGAATACGAAGGACTGACCTGGTATTTCGTGGACAACCGCTACTATTTCGACCGCCCGTACATCTATGGGATGGGCGGGGACGAGTATGAGCGATACGGGTTTTTCTGCCGCGCGGTGCTCAACGCGCTGCCGCTGATAGGCTTTCAGCCCGATATCCTGCACTGCCATGACTGGCAGAGCGGCATGATTCCCGCGCTGCACAAAATTCAGTACGCCCATCTGCCCTTCTACAGCCGGATGCGCAGCGTCATGACCATCCACAACCTGCAATACCAGGGCATCTTCGGCATCAAGGAAGTACAGGACTGCCTGGGCCTGGGCGACAGCCTCTTTACCTCCGACAAGCTGGAATGCTACGGCATGGCCAACTTCCTCAAAGCCGGCATGGTGTATGCCGACGAGATTACCACGGTCAGCCCGAGCTATGCCGAGGAAATCACCACCGCCTACTACGGCGAACGCCTGGACGGCCTCCTGCGCGCCCGGCACGGGCAGCTGATGGGCGTGCTCAACGGCATTGACGTGAAGGAATACGACCCGGCCAACGACGCCATGATTGCCAGCACCTACACGGCCGACAACCTGGAAGGCAAGGCCGCCTGCAAGGCCGCGCTGCAGCGCGAGCTGGGCCTTACCCCTGCGCCGGATGCGCCGCTTATCGGCATGGTGACGCGCCTGTCCGGCCAGAAGGGCCTGGATCTTATCGACTGCGTGCTGCCGCAAATCATGGAGCTGGGCGTGCAGCTGGCGGTGCTGGGCAAGGGCGACGCGCGGTATACGGACATGTTCGCCTGGGCGGAAAGCCAGTGGCCCGGCCGCCTGGCGGCGCGCTTTGAGATGAACTTCGCCCTGGCGCACCGCATCTACGCGGGCGCGGATATGTTCCTGATGCCCTCCTCGTTTGAACCCTGCGGGCTGTCGCAGATGATTTCGCTGCGCTACGGCACGCTGCCCATTGCCCGCGAGACCGGCGGTCTGCGCGATACCGTGCTTTCCTACAACGAGTTTACCGGCGAAGGCAACGGCTTCACCTTCTTTAACTACAACGCCCATGATATGCTGCATACCATCCAGCGCGCCGTGACGTATTACCGGGAACAGCCGGAAATCTGGCGGATGATGATGCGGCGCGGCATGGCGGGCGACTACAGCTGGAACCGGTCTGCGGGCGAATACGAGGCGCTTTACATGCGGCTGACGACGCCCCCGCAGCCCGAGACGCCCAAGCGCCGCCGCGCTCCGGCCAAAGAAAACAAAGAGGACGGCGCCGCGGCCGAGCCGGCCAGGAAGCCTGCGGCCCGCAAGAAGGCGGCCCCTGCGCAGAATGCGGAAGGCGGCGCGGAAGAAAAGCCCAAGGCCGCCAGGAAGCCCGCGGCCCGCAAGAAGGCAGCCCCTGCGCAGAGCGCGGAAGGCGGCGCGACGGACAAGCCCGAAGCGGCCCCCAAGCCCGCCCGGCGCAGCCCGCGCAAGAAGGCCGAACCGAACGCCTGACACGATGTGTGCGCAGGAACACGAGGGACATCGCAACAGAATGCGCGAGCGCTTCCTGGCGGGCGGCCTGGAGGGCTTTGCGCCGCACGAGGCGCTGGAGCTGCTCCTGTACTATGCCCTGCCGCGTCGCAACGTCAATCCGCTGGCGCATCGCCTGATACGGACGTTTGGCACGCTGGACGCCGTGCTCAGCGCGGCGCCCGAGCGGCTGGCGCAGGTGGAGGGCGTGGGGATGCATACGGCCGTCCTCCTGTCCCTCGTGGCCCCGCTGGTGCGCAAAGCCAACCATACCCGGCAGAACGAACGCCCCGTCGTCACCAACTATCGGGAGGCGCGGGAATTCTGCTTGGGTCTTTTTGATGCCAATGCGGACGAGGTGTTTTTCGTGGTGTGCCTGGACGCGCAGGGCAGGGTGCTGCGCGCGGTTCGCGCCTTTACGGGCACCATTGACGAAACGCCGGTGTATCCGCGCACGGTGGTGCGCATCGCGCTGGAGAACAACGCGCACAGCGTGGTGCTGGCGCACAATCATCCCAGCGGCGTGGCGGAGCCGTCGGACGGCGATGTGGCCACGACGAATGTGCTGCGCGAAGCGCTGTCCACGGTGGACATTCAAATCTTGGATCATGTGATCGTAGCGGACGGGGAGGCGGTAAGCCTCTTCCAATGGGAGCGGACGCGTCGGATGGCGTTGCCGGTCGCGGCGCAGCGCAGGGCGGCCGACACGCAGCGCCCGCGCAGCCGCAGTTCCGGCACGGTCGGCAAGGGGGAACATGAACAAAACCCAACCAGGCGAATATGACGCCATCATTGTGCTGGGCGCGCATGTCAAGCCCGAGGGCGTGCCTTCGGAGGCGCTGCGCCGCCGTCTGACGCTGGCGCTTGCGCACTATCAGGACCGCCGGGCGCCCATCGTTTGCTGCGGCGCGCAGGGCAGCGACGAACCGGAGGCGGAAGGCGACTTCATGTGCCGATGGCTGGCCGAACACGGCGTCGCGCCGGAACATCTCATCAGCGAAAACCGCTCCCGTGATACGCTGGAAAACATCCGCTTTGCCAAGCCGCTGCTGGCGGCGCGCGGGCTGAGCCGGCCGCTGGTGGTGACCAGCGACTATCACGTCCGGCGCGCGCTGGCCATATGCCGCCGCTATGGGCTGCGGGCGACGGGCGCGGGCAGCCCTTCCGTGCGCGCGTTCTGGCTTAAAAACCATTTGCGCGAGTGCCTGGCATGGGGAAAATATTTCCTTTCCTATTTTTTGCCGGAACGGCCATAAAAAGGGGCGTCAAAGGCCACACTGCTTCCGAGAGGAGGCGTGAGGCGTGAAAGTCGTCTATCAGCCGGATTTGGTTCCGCTGGCCCGGGCGCTGGGCGCCATGGGGTTTGAAATGCATCCGCTGGGCGCGGACGTCGCCGCAGACGCAGTGCTCTTTACGTCCCTGCCGGGCCGCGCCCTGCATGCCCGCCCCGCTCCGGGGGGCGCGCTGCTGCTGAATGTGCGCGGGCTCAGCGCCGCGGAAACGGCGCGTGCCCTGCGCCGCCGTGCGCAAACGCCGCTGTTCTAGGCCTGCGGGCCACGGGATGGCGGCGCTTTTGCGCCTCCGGCCCGGCGCTCAGGAGATTTCGCCCTCCCGATGCGCTTCCAGGTCGGCGCGCATGGCCTCCGTCACGCGCGCATCCAGGCCCAGCAGGCGGCAAATGGTCAGCGCTTCCTGCGGACAGGGCGCGTCGGCCGGCACGCGCACGAGGCCGTAATTCATGTGCCTGGCGATAAATGCCAGCCGGTCTTCCGCGGGCGGGGCATCGGGCGGAAGCTTCAGTCCCGCCGCCTGATAATGCGCGGCCGCGCATGCCGCGACGCTGCCGAAGTGCGTTGCGACAACCGTGACCGCATGCGCACGCGCCAGGTGGCGCGTCAGGCTCCGCACCAGCGCCGCGCCTTCGCGCGGGTTGGTGCCGCGGCCGGGCTCGTCCAGCGCCACAAACAGAAATTCCCCCGCCTCCACGGCGGACAGCGCCTGCTGAATCCGCACCACCTCCGAGCCGAAGGAGGAAAGCCCGCCGCGCGCGTCGGACAGGTCGCCCGAGAGAATATGAAAGGCGTCGAACAGCGGCGTCTCCGCCCGGGAGGCAAAGGCGAAAAACCCCGCCTGACACAGCAGCAGGTTGAGCGCCAACGTCTTGAGCGCAACGCTTTTGCCGCCCATGTTCGCCCCCGTGATGACCGTCGCGCCCACCGCGGCCTCCAGGCTGACCGGCGTGAACGACGCGCCGCGGCTTTGCAGCGCATCGCTGAGCTGTGGGTTGACCATATCGGAAAAGACGGCCCCGCCTTCCGACACGCGCGGGCGAACCGCCCGCCGGTCCCGGGCCAGCGACGCTTTTTCCAGCACAAAGTCCAGCGCGCCTATCATGCGCGCGTTTTCTTCCAGCGCGTCCAGGTGCGGCCGAAGCGCCTCGGACAGGCGCGCGCGCACGCGCAGCGTCTCCGCCTCTTCACGCGCGAGCAGCGACCGCCGGGCGTTGAGCAAATCCTCACGCTCCGCTGCGTCCGCCGTCCGCAGCCGGGCTTCCAGGCGGGACTTTTCTTCCCGAAGGACGCCCAGCGCCTTGGAATAGGCGCTGGAAATGGAAAAGCCGGCCGTGCGCTGGCCCTCCGGGTCCAGCAGGCGCAGCGCGTCGGTCTCCTCGGTAAAGCGGATGCCGCCGTATCCCTCGCAGATTTGCGCAAACAGCGGCGCAATCAAAGAAAGCTGCAACAAAAACCGTTTGACCTCAAACAGCTCCACTTCCGTCAGCACGGTTTCACGGCAGCGCCGGAGCGTCTGACGGATGTCGCGGACCTGCATGAACAGCAGGCGCAGCCGGCTGTATTGCGCGCCAAAGCGCGACAGCCCGTCTATCGCCGCCTGGACGTTGGCCCATTCGGCTTCCAGCGCTTCCCGCTCCCGGGGCGCGAAAAAGCGGGGCTTGCGCACGAGCTCCGCGCCGTAGGGCGAGCAGGGCGCAAGCAGGTCCAGCACGTATTGAAAGCCCAGTTCCCTGCGCTGCTCAAAGCTGATTTTCATGAAGGACCTCCTCCTTTACGTTCAGCACCGGCACGGAAACCGCCTCGGCCATGCGCGTGCGCAGCGCCAGCGGATCAAAGTCGACCCCCCGCGCGGAGTAGGGGTTGACGCATACGCAGCACAGATGCACGGTCCTGTGGGCGCTGAAGGTAACGCCCCGGGCCAGGAGCCGCTCGAACAGCGCGCGGCTGAGGAGCATATGGCTGCCGTCGGGAACCGTAATCTCGTCTCCCGCCTTGGGATCGAGCTTTTTCAGCAGCGCGTCGGTGACCGCGCCGGGGATTTCGTGACGGCGGAGGTTTTCGCCCTGCGCCTGCGGCAGGGAGAGCAGCCGGCAGGCATGCGCGGTATCCGCGACAACGGTGTCCAAGTCGGGATGGCACGACGCGCCCGTGCACAGGATGGCCGCGTCGCAGACCGACGGGGCGCACAGCGTCTTGCGGCTGAGCGCGCCGTCAATCAGCAGGCGTTTCGCGCCCAGCGCGCGCAGCAGCCGTCCCAGCGCGGCCAGCTGGTCGTTCATCGAGGGGCCGGCCAGCTGCACAAACCCGTCCGAGAGCGCGCGCACCACCACCACCTCGCCCAGCGGGGTGTACATGCCGGTGGTATAGAGAATTTCGCGCGTAATATCGCACAGGCGCAGCATGTCCGCCGCCGTGGCGACAAGCGTGCCGGCATGCACCCAGATGCCGGGCTTTTCCGTGCCCGTGACCACATCGGTATCCTCGCCGTCGCGCCCCACGGAGGTCAGCGCCAGGGCGTGCGAATCCTCCCGGGACAGCGCAATCAGGCGGTTGAGCACTGTGGTTTTGCCCGCATTTTTGCACATCCCCACAATGGAAAGCGCGGCGTGCTCCCGCAGCGCGCGCGTCAGCACCTCGGACATGGCGACCTCCTGTGGTGTGTTGATAAAATTATATCGCAGACGGATGCCTTTGACAACGAGCGCAGACATTTTTTCAAAGCAGGCCCATCCGTTTCCCGTCCCGGCGGCGTCTATCTTACAGAGAAACGAACGGGGAGGAAAACGCGCATGTTCCAGGGAAAAATCCGAAGGGCTGCGTTGGCCGCGCTGTGCGCGCTGGCCATGGCAGCGGGCGCGCCGGCGGGGGTTGCCGGCAGTCTCCCGGACCGGGAACGCCTGGAGATAGCTTTGGACGGATACAGCGAGGAGCAGGTCGCCCGGGCGGCCTATGACGCGCTCAACGCGGTCTATCGCGCCCGTCTGTCGGACTGGGAAGCCCAGCGGTGGACGCTGGCGGTGGTGGACGGCGCGCCGGGGCAGGAGCCGCTCCTGGAGGTGCGGTTCTGGCGGCCGGACGGCTCGTATGTGAGCGTGGGCCTGCGCATCGGATGGCTGGACCCGGTATATGTGGGCTGCACGATTCTCTAGCGCAGCGAAAAAGGCCGCCGGCCCGGAAGGCCGGCGGCAGACCGTCGGGAAACGACGGACGTCCCATGCATCCCAAAGGGCCGGCGAAAGCCCTGCTTTCCGGAAGACTCAGCGGGGCGCGGCGGAGCCCTCCAACCGCCTGGCCCGGCGCATCTGCGCGAAGGCCAGGCCGGCGATGACGGCCATCGCGGCGATGAGGATGCCGTACGCAATGAGGTTGGGGATGCGCGACTTTTCAAACGCAAACTCCATGCCCACGCCCACGCCTACGCAAAGAAGCGCCGCCGACCATTCCAGCGCCAGGCGTGTCCGCGACGCGCCCGCGCGCCAGGCCCGCGCGCTGAAGACCGCGGTGACCAGCGCCAGCAGGGCGACGCCAAAGAGCTGGTTGACGCGCACAAAGCCCCACCGCAGGAAGCTGTCGCGGCGCAGGCTTTCCAGCACAATTTGCGTGGCGCCGTACAAAAGCAGAAACAGCAGCGTCAGATCCCCCGGCCTGTCCGCCGTCCCACGCTTTTCCATCCGCAGCAGCGCGGCGGCCAGCGCCAGCGCGACCAGCCCCTCCAGCATAAACAGCGCGACGTAATATTCGCCATAGATGTTTTTTACCGCCAGCGGGAAAAACCAGAGCGCCTCGTTTTCCAGATAGTCGCCGTAGCCCGTGCCGGCAAACCCTTCGGAAAAGCGCGCCAGCGCAAGCATGAGCGCGCAACCGGGCACGACGCAATCCATCATCCGGCCGACGGGCTGTCCCGTGCGGCGGGCGGTGATATACGCCGCCAGCGCGCAGCCGCCAAACGCCCCGGCAATGCCGAAGCCGCCCTCCCAGATGCGCAGGAGGAAACCCGCGTCATATTCAGGAAACAGGCGCGGGGCGCGCACCGCGCAGTAGAACAGGCGCGCGCCGACGACGGCCAGCGGAATGGCCGTCAGCCCAAAGCGCAGCACCGTGCCCTCCGGCATGCCCATGCGCTTTGCGCGCGGGCGCAGCGCCAGGAGGGAAACGGCGATGGCCACGGCCAGGCATACGCCATAGGCGGTCACCGTCAACGGGCCCAGCTGAAAGAGCACGACAGGGTCAAACATCGCTTATTCCTCCGGTTTCACGGCGGACGCAAAATAGAGAATGTCGAAAATATAGCGAATCTTGGGGTTTTGCGGGGAATTGATTTTTTCTCCCTGGAACACCAGGGTATTGCTCGAGCCGCCGTCCAGGTTATAGGCAATGTCCGCGCCCAGCGTCTCCATCAGCTCCGCAAACTCTTCTACCGTCAGCCCCCGCGAGCCCGGGTCCTCCGGGCCTTCCGTGCTCACGCACATATATTGCAGCGGGCCAATCTGCGCAATGCCCATGCGCTGGGTTTCCCGCACCGTACCGATGTCGAAATAATGAATTTCTTCCACGCGCTTGCCGTCGCGCACCAGGAGAGGGCCGAAGGCAAAGGAATTGATGACCTCGCCGTCCAGCTCGGCCAGAAACGCGTCCACGTTTTCCCGCGAGGCATATTCGACCACATGGAAATCGCCCTTGTCGTCGATGAAAAGCGTATCCAGCCCGTTGGGATAGTTGCGGTACTGCTTGCCCTGGCGGATGATATAGCCGCCGTCGCGGTAGCTGTAATAGTCGCCGTTGATGGCCAGAACGGCGTTCACGCGCTTGGCCATCACCGCGCCGCGCACGGTGTCCTCGGAGTTGTGCCGGCCCGCGACCGTGGTGCGAATCTGCGATGCGTCGGCAACGGTGACATAGGCGACCAGGTAGGTGGTGTCGTAAGCGCGGCCTTCCACAATGCGCACGGCAATGGAGTCGTCGCGGTATTCCCGGTCGGACAGATAGCCGTTGGGGTCGGGCGCATATCCGGGGGATTTGTCAATGGGCAGCGGGTCCACTCCGCCCACCAGCGGCGCCAGGTATCCGGCGTCCACGTCTTCAAAGCCGCTCACCGTCTCCGTCGTTTCCTCTTCCGGCGCCGGGGTCTGTCCGGGAACGACAAATTCAAATTCCGCATACCCCGTAGATATTATCATGCCCGACGGAACCAGCAGCGCTACCAAAGCCAGCAGCAGCACCAGCAACGCCAAGCGAAAGAACATAGCCTTCATAGACGACCTTCCTCCATGCTCTCGTTTTCCGCCATTGGGCTGCAAAACCGTTTCGCCGGGCGGCGCGGCGCAACAAGATAAAACCGACCAAGAAAGAACGAGCAACATATACTATAACACAGATGACCATAGAAAGCTACTCCTTTTGCTCTTCCTCGGCCGGGCGAAGCGTCTGCTCGATGCGCCAGCTGTCCCCGTCCGTGACGGCGACCAGATTGCCCTTGGTGACAAGCATCCACTCCACGCCGTAGGTTTCCAGGCGCTTGATTTCCTGCTCCACGGCTTCGTTCCCGCGCACGTTGGTAATCAGCGCCAGGGACGGCTGCACCGCGTCGTGGAACGCCTGCTCGAATTTGGCCAGGCCATGGTGCGGCATTTTCAGGATATCCGCGCGCAGCCGTTCGCCCAGCGCCTCCGCCAGCGCGCGCTGCGCATGGTTTTTAACGTCCGCCGCCAGCAGCACGGCGCGCTCGCCCTGCCGGATGTGCAGCAGCATCGAGCGATTGTTCACGGTGGCCTCCGGGTTTTCCCATTGATAGCAGGTAATCTCCGCGCCGCCAAAGGGAATGGTGTCGCCGTGGCGAAGGGTGCGTATCGGAATCCCTTTTTCCTCCAGGAGCGCGTTGAGGGCTTCCAGGTCCGCGCTGGTATAATCTTCAAACAGGGCCGGGCGCAAATAGGTGCCTACGTCCACCGCGCGCAGCACTTCCTGGTATCCCTGGATGTGGTCGGAATGCGGATGGGTTTCCATGGCATATTCCAGCCGGTCTATGCCCAGAAGCTCCAGATAGCGCACGATGCGGTCGGCCTCCCCGAGATTTCCGCTGTCCACCATCAGCGTATGGTCTCCCTGCCGGATGAGGATACAGTCCGCGCAGGCGACGTTGATGCAATGCACCTCCAGCGGCGCCTCGGCCGCGGAGAGGACGAACTCCGCGCGCGACGGACTCCAATGCAGCAGACAGGCCAGGCACAAACAGCAGATACCTGCCAAACGAATGGACATGCGTTCCTCCTTTGCACAGATTTTCCTATTATGTTAGACGCTCGAGCGGGACGTTTGGTTAAGGCCCGGAAGATTTTTTCGGATGCGCGCTTTTTTTCGCCGCCGGTGTTGCGCTGCCGCCTGTTGTGGTATACTTCCCATGAGGTGAAACGCCATGAAAGATGTTCTTATCGTAGGTGCGGGCCCGGCCGGGCTGACGGCGGGATTGTATGCGGCGCGCGCCGGGCTGGATACGCTGCTTGTGGAAAAACAGATGCCCGGCGGACAGGCCGCGCAGACGAATATTATTGAAAACTTCCCCGGCTTTGAAAACGGCATCGGCGGCCCGGAGCTGGCCATGGCCATGGAGGCGCAGGCGCAGCGCGCGGGCGTGCAGGTGCTCTACGAAGGCGCGGAGGAAATCGACTGCGCGGGCCGGCGGGTGCGCACGCAGAGCGGCTGGCACGCGGCGGCCGCGCTGATTCTGGCACTGGGCGCGCAGCCGCGCAGGCTCGGCGTGCCGGGCGAGGAAGCGCTGTTGGGCCGGGGCGTGGGCTTTTGCGCCACGTGCGACGGCGCGCTTTACCGCGGCCGTCCCGTGGCGGTTATCGGCGGCGGAAACAGCGCAGCGGAGGAAGCGCTGTACCTGGCTGGTATCGGGTGCGAGGTGACGCTTGTGCACCGGCGCGACAGCCTGCGCGCGGAGCAGGCCGTCGCGCGGCGCGCGCTGGAAAACCCGCGCATCACGCCGCTGTGGAACAGCCGGGTGGCGTCCTTTGCGGGGGAGGAAAAGCTGGAAGCGCTGGTGCTGGACGACGGCCGGCGCATTCCCGTGGACGCGGCGTTTGTGGCCGTGGGCCGCACACCGGATACGGCGCTGGTACGGGGCCAGGTGGACATGGATGCGCAGGGCTTTATCGTGGCGGGCGAGGACTGCCGCACCAGCATGCCGGGCGTATTTGTCGTGGGGGACGCTCGAACCAAGGCGCTGCGCCAGGTGGTGACCGCGGCGGCGGACGGAGCCATGGCGGCCAGCCAATGCCATAAGGCGTAGGCGACGGTGTCCGCCCGCCCGGAAAACGCGCGGCGAAAGCGGTTTTTTCCGGCCCGGCAGAGGCGCGCACGGGCGTCGCCGCGGCCAACAGGCAGGGTCCGACAGTTTTTTACCGGGCCCTGCCTTTCTCTCTCCCGCGCCCCTTCCCAATCGGCAAAATCTGCGGTATAATACCAACGCGCGCGGGTTGTGTGAACGGCGCGCAAGGAGCGAAGCCATGGGCAAGATTGTCGCGGTCGCCAACCAGAAGGGCGGCGTGGGAAAAACCACCACGGAAATTAACCTGTCTGCCTGCGTGGCGGCTGCGGGACGGCGCGTGCTGTCCGTGGACATGGACCCGCAGGCCAACGCGTCCAGCGGGCTGGGCGTTGTCGCGCGCGAGGGCGCGGCGGTATACGATGTATTGATGGGTGCGGCCTCCGCGGCGGACTGCGTGGTTCGAACGCCGGTGGACGGCCTTTTTCTGCTGCCCTCGGAGATACGCCTGGCGGCCGCGGAGGTAGAGCTGGTCGGCCGGGAGCGGCGCGAATTTGTGCTGCGCGAGGCGCTGGAGCCGCTGCGGGGGCAATACGACTATATTTTTATCGACTGCCCGCCTTCTCTGGGCCTGCTCACGCTCAACGCCCTGTGCGCGGCGGATCGGGTGCTGGTGCCGATTCAGTGCGAATACTACGCGCTGGAGGGCGTGGGCCAGCTGATGAACACCGTGCGGCGCGTGCAGCGGGGGCTCAATCCCAGGCTGGATGTGGAAGGCGTGGTGCTGACCATGCTGGACGCGCGCACGAACCTGGGCATCCAGGTGGTGCAGGAAGTGAAACGGTATTTCCGCAGCCAGGTATACGCCGCCATCGTTCCGCGCAACGTGCGCCTGAGCGAGGCGCCCAGCCATGGGCTGCCGATTCATCTGTATGACGCGCGCAGCATGGGCGCGGAGGCGTATCACGACCTGGCGGAGGAGTTTCTCCGCCGCAGCGAGGAGGGAACCCGATGAAGGCGCGGGGACTGGGGCGCGGATTGGGCGCGCTGCTGCCCGAACTGCCGTCGGAAGACGGCGAGCGCGTGGCGATGCTGCCGATGGGGGACATTGATCCCAACCCCGCGCAGCCACGCCGCCGTTTCGACCCGATGGCGCTGCAGGAGCTGGCCGACTCCATCCGGCAGGTAGGCGTGCTGCAGCCGATTCTGGTGTGCGAGATGGGCGGGCGGTACCGCATCATCGCGGGCGAACGCCGCTGGCGCGCGGCGCGCATGGCGAAGCTGGAGACCATTCCGGCCATTGTGCGCCGGATGGACGACGTAGCGCGCATGGAAGCCGCGCTCATTGAAAACATTCAGCGCGAGGACCTCAATCCCGTCGAAGAGGCGGAGGCCGTGCGCGCGCTGATGGAGCAGTGCGGGCTGACCCAGGAGGCGGCGGCCGCACGGCTGGGGCGCAGCCGGCCGGCGCTTGCGAACCTGCTGCGGCTGCTGAACCTGCCGGAGAAGGCGCTGGCGCTGGTGCGCGAGGGCAAGCTGTCCGCGGGCCACGCGCGGGCGCTGGCCGCCATCGAGGATGTCCGCCTGTGCGAAGCGCTGGCGCAGCGCGCGGCGCAGGAGGGCTGGAGCGTGCGGCAAATGGAGCAGGCCGCGCAGGAAAGCCGCAAAAAGCGGGAGGAAAAAAGCCGGCCCGCGCGGCGGCAGACGCCAGAGTTTTCGGCGCTGGAGGAGCGGCTGCGCGAGGCGTTCGGCATGCGCGCGCAGGTGGCCGGGACGTTGGAGAAGGGCAGGATTACGCTGCAATACACCTCAAGGGAGGCGCTGGAGCGCCTGTATGAGACGATAGGAGGACAGGACGAATGACGGATACGGTGCGGGCGCCTCATGTGCTTTTGCCGCGGCCGGGCGTGGATCTTTCCCGTTGGGCGGTGGTGGCGTGCGATCAGTTTACCTCGCAGATGGCGTACTGGCAGCAGGCGGAGGCGCTGGTGGGCGATGCGCCCTCGACGCTGCGCCTGGTATATCCGGAGGCGTACCTGCTTCGGGCAGGCGAGCCGGATCGTGTGCCCGCCATTCACGAAGCGATGGCGCGCTATCTGCGCGAGGGCGTGTTCGCCGCGCCGCGGGAAGGGTTTATTCTTGTGGAACGGACCACGCGGGCGGGCCGACGCCTGGGGCTGATGGTGGAGATAGACCTGGCCGCCTATGATTTCAGCGAGGGGGCGACCAGCCTCATCCGCCCCACCGAGGGCACCATTCTGGAGCGCATCCCGCCGCGCGTTCGCGTGCGCAAGGGAGCGCCGCTGGAGTGTCCGCATGTGATGCTGCTGGCGGACGACCCGGCGCGCACGCTGATTGAGCCGCTGTATGAAAAGCGCGGGGGATACGAAGCGCTCTATGATGTCACGCTGATGCTGGGCGGGGGACGGCTGCGCGGCTGGGCGGTGCCGGCGGAGGAAAACGGCGCGATTTTTGCGGCGATGCGGGCGCTGCCCTCGCTGGCGCGGGAGGATCCCATCCTTTTCGCCGTGGGCGACGGCAACCACTCGCTGGCAACGGCTCGCCAGTGCTATTTGGACAATCCGGAGCGCGCGCCGCGCTATGCGCTGGCAGAGGTGGTCAATCTCTATGACGAATCGCTGGTTTTCGAGCCCATTCACCGCCTGATAGAAGGCGTGGATGCGGCGGCGCTGCACGCGGCGGCCGCGGCGCAGGGCGTTTCGCTCGAGCACGGGGACGTGCGGCAGGTGCAGCCCTTCCTGGACCGCTGGCTTCCCAAGGGCGCGGGCGTGGATTATATTCACGGCAGCCAGGCGCTGGCGGAGCTTTCCGCGCGCCCCGGCTTCTGCGGCATTTGTCTGGCCCCGATTGACAAAAGCACGCTGTTCCCGTCGCTGTCGGGCGGGCGCGTGCTGCCGCGCAAGGCGTTTTCCATGGGCGAAGCGGAGGAGAAACGGTATTATATGGAATGCCGGGCGCTGCACGCCGGGCAGTGAGCGCGGCGTACGCTGCGGGAAGCGTGAAAGAAGCGGGTCTGCGGCCCGCTTCAGCTTGTCGAAAAAGGCCGGCGCAGCCAGCCTTTTCCGACAGGACACGTTTCCCCTGCGCCTTGGGGCGCGGCCGGGGAAACGTGCAGGGAAACCTTGCTTCGCAAGGCTTCAGACCGTCGACAAGTCGACGGTCTTTCGTTGCAAGGCTGTTTCTCAGCCTTGCAGCGAAGGAGACATCATGTTCCTGTGCGCGAAGCGCACGGGCGGAACATGATAGCGGAAGCGGCTTGCAGCCGCTTCCGCGCCGGCTGCCTGCCGCCCCGGATGGCTTTTGCGCCTATGGAGCGGACACCTCCGGCGCGTTGTGCTTTTCGCCCGCCGGATAGCGCTTGACGAAGCCGCTGACCGTCACCTCGGCAGCGATGGCTCCGCGCTCGTCGGTGACCGTCACGCGATAAAAGCAGGTGCTCCGCCCGTCCCGGACCACGCTCGCCTCGGCGCAGAGGGTATCCCCCGCCGGCGGGGCCAGAAAGGCAATCTGGCTGCAAAGCGAAACGGTGGGCGGGTGATCCAGGTTGGACGCCACGGCAAAAGCGAAGTCAGCCAGCGTGAAGAGCACGCCGCCCATGACCGCGCCCTGCGCGTTGCGGTGTTTCTCCTCCAGGCGCAGCGAACAGCGCGCGTAGCCCTCCCGCACCTCGTCAATCTGTGCGCCCAGCGCCTGCGTGGCGAACCTGTCCGCCTGAAAATAGCTTCTTGCCCTTTCCAAAGGCGTTTTCATCGCAATCCTCCTTCATTTTGAACATCCGCAACCAGTATACCACCTTTTTGCCTGCGCCGCTCCCTTTTCGCAAGGAAAAAAGGAAAGCCATGTCGAAATGCACAGACGATATCCATCGTCAAGGAGCATTCTGTTTTGAATACGCAGCATCTTCGTTACGCCGTGGAGGTGGAACGGACGGGCTCCATCCGCCAGGCGGCCGAAAATCTGTATATGGGGCAGCCCAATTTGAGCAAAGCGATACGCGAGCTGGAAAGCAACCTGGGCGTAACGCTGTTCAAGCGCAGCCCGCGCGGCGTTACCATCACCCCGGACGGCGCCGTCTTTCTGCGTTACGCGCGGGCCATCCTGGACAAGATGGACGAGGTAGAGGCGCTGTACCGTCCCCAGAACGCCCGCCGGCAGCGCTTTTCCATCGCCGTGCCGCGCGCCAGCTATATTGCGCTGGCCTTTGCCCGCTTTGCCGCGGCGTTGGATTTGGCGGAGGAAATCGACCTGAACTACAAGGAAACCAACTCCCTGCGCACCATACACAGCGTCCTGGACGGCGAATACAGCCTGGGCATCATCCGCTTCCAGGAAAGCTTTGCGCAGGGCTTCTGGCAGTATCTGCGCGACAAGGGCATGGCGCACGAGGAACTCTGGTCGTTTGAATACGTGGCGCTGATGTCGGCGCAGCACCCGTTGGCCGGCGCGGAGACGCTGCGCCATCGCGACCTGCGAGAGCATGTGGAATTGGTGCATGGCGACCTGTCCGTGCCCTTTCTCAGCGACGAAGACGGCGCGCCGCCTGCGGCCAGTCCCGCCAAGCGCCAGATTCGCGTCTACGAGCGGGGCGGGCAGTTTGATCTTCTTGTACACATTCCTTCCAGCTACATGTGGGTCTCCCCGATGCCCCAGGAAATTCTCAAGCGCCACGGGCTGGTGCAGCGTCCCTGCGCGGACATGCGCCAGCACTATAAGGACGTCCTGGTGTATCCGGAGGGGCGCAGGTTCTCGGAGATGGACAAGGCGTTTCTGGCGCAGCTGCACCGCGTGCGTGACGAGGTCAGCGGTTTTCTTGGGCAGGACGGCGTTTGACAACCCGCGGCCGCGGAAACCATGCCGCGTTCGGGCGGGAAGAGACGACCGGAAGGAGAAACAAGAAAAAAAAGAAAAGCGAGCTTGCGGCTCGCTCAGCGTATCGACAAATTGAGAACACTTCAGCGGGGATGCAGGAAGGGGCGGCAAGCCCCTTCCTATGCTATCCGCAGCGGCGGCGTGTACGCCGCTTCTTTCGAATAACCCCTTGGGGGAGGCTTGGAGGGCCGAAGCCCTCCAAATACAATCCGAACCCGGCGACATGCGCGGCGGGTTCGGAAGCCTTGCGCAGCAAGGTTTCCCTGCGCGTTTCCCCGGCCGCGCCACCAGGCGCAGGGGAAACGTGTCCTGGCGAAAAAGGACGGCTGCGCCGGCCTTTTTCGACAAGCGAAAGACCGTCGACAAGGCTTTGTCGACGGTCTGAGCGAGCTTGCGGCTCGCTTGGGATGACTGGCGGGAGTCCGCGGCGCGTCAGTCCGCCGCGAACTTGGAGATATGCGAGTAGATGTCGTTGTCCGACACGCACCAGATATCGTTCCAGGTCGTGCTGTACAAGAGACCCAGCAACGATTTGGCATTTACGGAGCACTCCTGCCCGTGGTCATGGCCGACGACGCGAATATCTCCGTCCAAGTTGCTGGCGATTTTGCAAAACTCCAATACGTCCGTCTGCGTCTCCAGATTGATCTTCAGCCTCATGGTATGGGGCCTCCTTTCTATCATCGATATCTCTGGAAGCTTTGGAAACGGCCCCTCACCGCTTCCGGCCGCGTATTATACGCCTTCTGCCCATGCCTGTCAAGGCCCTTTTATGAAAAAAATTCCAATTTTTGTGGAGACAAAAAGAAAAATTGTGCAATCCTGAGAATAACTGAGCATAGCAATGAGGCGGTT
>DVFI01000039.1 GCA_018713305.1 Candidatus Avichristensenella intestinipullorum | reverse complement strand
AGATTCCGTTCAGCCGATTGTGCTTAAGAAACCCAGAAGGATATGGAGGCGTATCTTCGAGCGTTGGGAGCTGTACGTTTTTTTGATACCCTCCCTCGTATACCTTGCGCTGTTTAACTACGCCCCGATGTATGGCGTGCTGATGGCCTTTACGGACTTTCGTCCCTCCCGGGGCATTTTGGGCAGTGACTGGGTAGGGCTGAAACACTTTGAGCGCTTCATTTCGATGCCCTCGTTTATTCATATTCTGCGCAACACGCTCACGCTGAGCCTCTATCAGCTGCTTACCTTCCCGCTGCCGGTCATCCTGGCGCTTTGCATGAACAGCTGCCAGAACCTGCGCTTCAAAAAAACCGTACAGACCATCACCTACATGCCCTACTTCATCTCTCTGGTGGTCCTGGTGGGCATGATAAACATTTTCTTTTCTCCCACGCTGGGCGTGGTGAGCAATATTCTCAATCAGCTGGGCATCCTGGACGGGCCTTTGGACCTTCTGGTGCAGTCCGAGTACTTTCCGCATCTTTATGTATGGAGCGGCGTATGGCAGAATATTGGCTGGAACAGCATCATCTATATGAGCGCGCTTTCCACGGTGGACCCGGCCCTGCACGAGGCTGCGGTGGTGGATGGCGCGACCAGGTTTCAGCGCGTGCGCTACATCGATTTTCCCACCATTTTGCCTACGTTTGTCATCATGTTGATACTGGAGACAGGCAAAATCATGAACGTCGGTTTTGAAAAGGTGTACCTGATGCAAAACGCCATGAACCTGACGCATTCCGAGATTATTTCGACGTATGTGTACAAAATCGGCATTCAGCAGGGCAAGTATTCCCTGTCGACAGCCATCAACCTGTTTAACTCCGTCATCAACTTTGTTCTGCTCCTCACCGTGAACTTCGTTTCCCGCAAGGCCGGACAGGCTTCCATCTGGTAAGGGGGCGAAAGAAGTGCAGGCAAAAAAACGCGTGCTCAATTCCGACACGGTATTTAACTTCTTCGTCTATCTGGGACTGGGCCTTCTGGCGCTCATCATCGTATATCCGCTGTATTTTATCGTCATCGCATCCGTCAGCGACCCCATGCTCGTCGGTACAGGCAAGGTGCTGCTCTATCCCCGGGGCATCACCTTTGAGGGGTATCAGAAAATTGTGGAATATACCGATTTATGGGTCGGCTATGGCAATACCATTCTCTACACCGTCGGCTTTACGTTCATTGGCACTACGGTCACGCTGCTGGCCGGCTATGCCCTGAGCCGCAAAGGCCTGGTGGGCCGCAACCTTTTCATGACGCTGTTTGTCATCACCATGTTTTTCAACGGCGGTCTGGTGCCCACCTACTTTACCGTGCGCTCGCTGGGGCTTTCCAACACCCGGTGGATTATCATGATTCTGGGCTCGCTGACGGCGTATCGCGTGATTATCACCCGCACGTTTTTTTCCTCGTCCATCCCCGACGAGCTGTACGAGGCTGCCACGCTGGACGGCTGCTCGCAGACGCGGTTTTTCGTGCAAATCGTTTTGCCGCTGTCAAAGGCGATTACCGCCGTGCTGGTGATGTATACCGCCGTGCAGCAGTGGAACTCATGGTATAACGCCATGGTGTACCTGATGGACGAAGAGCTGATGCCGCTGCAAAGCGTGCTGCGCACCATCATTCTCAGCTCGCAGGCGATGAGCGAAGCGATGGAAATGTCCGGTTCGGACGACATGTCGGCGCACCTGATGATGGTGGAAACGATGAAATACGGCGTTATCATCGTCTCTTCGGTGCCGATTCTCTGCCTGTATCCTTTTGTTCAGAAATACTTTACGCAAGGCGTCATGATTGGTTCCATCAAGGGCTGAAAGGCCGAACACAGGAGGCTTGTCTATGAATCATCCCCAGAAAATACGACCGTTGGCCAACGCATATGTGGAGGTCGCCCGCTCCGACAGCCCGCTGACGCACTATCACGGCAGCTGCTCGGTGTGCGTGATGCCGGACGGCAACCTGATTGCCAGTTATAACCATGGCGGCCCCGACTATTGGATGCGCGACGGCTTCTACGCGGAGGCATGCATCTCTGCGGACGGGGGAAAGACGTGGGAAAACACGCTGCACCACCGCCTGAACCATGCGCGCGCATTCAGGGCGGGCGGCAAGGTCTATATCCTCGGCCAGCTGGCGACAGAGGGCATCATTGCCAATCCGGACGGAACAAAGCGAATTAAGAACGGCCACAAAATGGGCGACATCGCCGTGGTGTGCTCGGCGGACAACGGCCGCACGTGGGGCGAACAGGCCAGGCTGACCCACGGCGAGCGCTGGCATCAGGCGCCCAGCAACGTATGGTATAAGGATGGATATGTGTACCTGGTGATGGAAAAGGCCGTGTACGACGCGATGAACTGCTGGAACGTCAACGAGCTGGCGCCTGTGCTGATGCGCGCCAGAGAGACCGACGACCTGACCCGCGCCGAAAGCTGGACCTTTGCCGAAGCGCCCGCCTTCCGCGACATGATTGATTTTAGCAAGACCGATTACTTTGGCATCCCGTACTACGCCACCCCCGAAAACGACGAGGCCGTGCTGGCGCCCCATCGCCGCTGCGCGCCCATGGGCTGGCTGGAAACGCAGGTCGTGCAGATATTGGACCCTGACCACAATTGGTATGACCCCAACGGCAAAACGCTGCATCTGATTGCCCGCGCGCATACGGGCCTGACAGGCTATGCCTGCGTCGTGAAAGTCACCGAAAACGACGATGGCACCATGACCACGGGCTTTGTATACGCGCCTTCCGGGAAAAAACACTTTTACATTCCGCTCCCCGGCGGCCAGATGAAATTCCACATCGTATACGACGCGCAGACAAAGCTGTATTGGCTGCTGAGCACCCAGGCGACGGACAGCATGATTCGCGTGGACAGAATGCCGGACGACCGTTTCGGGCTGCCCGATAACGAACGGCAGCGCCTGGTGCTCCATTTTTCCAGGAACTGCATAGACTGGTGCTTTGCCGGCGTGGTCGCGCAGGAGCAGCACCCCAAGTGCTCGCGTCACTACGCCTCCATGGATATTGACGGAGACGACCTGGTCATCCTCTCCCGCTCCGGCGATGAAAACGCCCAATCCGCCCACAACGGCAACATTGTCACCTTCCATCGCGTAAAGGATTTCCGGGGCCTCGTCTACTGATGCCGCCGCCCGTCTCCGCTCCGGCGCGTTTACGGCATATCCGCCGCCGCCCTGCTCAGGACGGCGGCGGATGCATGCATGGACAAAAACGGTTTTACAGTATCCCCATAAATACCAGCCCCAGCAGCACCAGCGTGACAAGCGCCAACGCGGCGCCCAGCGTCACGGCCAGATTGATGCGGCCGCCCCGCGCCTGTCCGCCCGTGCTTTCCGGCAGCAGGTGCGCCCGCCGCAGGCCCGTAACCAGCGGCTTATACAGCAGCAGCGTGATGGCCGCGTTCAGGCCGTACTTGAGCAGGTTAAACGGCAGGAAGTAGGGCACCAGCATGGCGGCTACCGCCTCGCGCGGGTAGCCCATATACAGCGGTGTAATCAGGTAGTTCCACAGGATCATGACCGCCGTGGTCAACAGGCATCCCGCCACCAGGCCGATGACCGCGTTTTTCAGCGTGCGGCGCCTGCAATACAGCAGCGCCGCCGTGCAGGAGAAGGTCGCCGACGAGAGAAAATTCATGACCATGCCGATAAAGCCCGTGTCGCTGACGGTGAGCATCTCCACCAGGGATACCACCAAGGACACGCTCATCGCGCTGAGGGGGCCGTAGAGCAGGCCGGAGATGGCGATAACGACGTCCTTGGGGTCGTATTTCAAAAATAGAACGACCGGTATGCGGCCTACCACCATGACAATATACGCCAGGGCTGCGAGCATGGCCAGAATGGTCATCTGCTGGATACGTTGGTTTCCGCGGTTCATGAAAAAAGCCTCCTTCGTCCCGATACAAATAGCGCCTGAAAGCTCTGCCTTCAGACGCTTGAAACAGCGGGCGCAACAGGACGCCGTCTTCTTCCATCCAGACTATACTGTCGGTCCCGGAGTTTCACCGGGTCGGCCTTGCGGCTCGCGGACTGTACCGCCGATCGGGAATTTCACCCTGCCCTGAAGACAAAACATTCATTTGTCGCACGCATTATAGCGCAACGCAACGCAAATTGCAAGAGGCAGCCTGTCAATATTTCTTCCGACGTCTCCTGCCGCGGGGCGTGTTTTGCGCGCCGTGCGCGCCGAAAACGCGCGCAGCGGGATAAAGGCCCGCGGCGGCGTGACTTTTTTATCCTCTGGATTGATTTTTTCCGTCGCGTTTGCTATAATAACCCCTGCGGTTGTGATGACAGCCGGGTCCCGTGCAATGTTGCCGCGTGAAGCCTGTCAGGGCCGGAAGGCAGCAGCAGTAAGCGTCGTGCGCATGTGCCGCGGGGGTTCCTGGCTTGAGCAGCCGTTTTTATTTATATCATGACCAAAAGAAGATTTATAACAAATTTATTACTTTTTTGTGTTTTTTTGATGACAAATCGTACACTATGTGATATAATGCCCAAAACAGACAAAGAATCCTTCTTACAGAAGCATAGGGGGCACCGAACATGCGCGTACAGGGAAACATGACGGACGTAATCGCCGCTTGGGGATGCGAGATGCGGACGGGGTTGGGCGTGCTTCTGGGCGCTGTCAGACTGCTGGAAAGCAGCGGACGCGCCTGCGCGAATCCGACGTCGTATTGGGAAAACATGCGCGGGGATATTCTGGCGCTGTACCGGCTGGCGGAAAGCTTCGCCGCTTCCCGCGTCTTGCAGGAGGCGACCGGCTTTGTCCGCGCGGATATCCTGGCGGAGGGCTGCGCGCGGTATGCACAGTATCTTGCCGGCAAGGACGGGCCGCAATGGCTGCTGGATATCGACGGGCCTCTGCCGGTCAGGGCGCGCGGCGATTTGCTGGCGCATGCGCTGAGCCTGCTTCTGGGCCGCGCGTGCGCCGCGACGCGGGAGGGCGACTTTGTGCATGTGGCCGCGGGGTACGCCGGAGCGGACGTGCGGATTGCCGTATCCGACACGGGCCATGGCCTGCCGGACGCGAGCGCATCCGGCAGGCGCGCGCTGGTCCGGGAGATGCAGGGAGAATACCGGTGCCGGTACGAGGCGGGCGTCGGCGCGACGGAGACCATCTGGCTGCCGGGCGCAGCCCTGCGGCGCCGCTAGCCGGACCTATCGGGAATTGTGCCTTCGCGCTTGACCCGAAGGGAGGCATGCCGTATACTCATGACAGAGCTCCCGTAAAATCGACAAGGAGGTACTTTCATGATTGATCTGGCTTCTGTGCGCGCGGCGGACCCCGAGCTTTTCGCGGCCATGGAAAGCGAGCTCGTCCGTCAGCGCGACCACCTGGAACTGATTGCTTCGGAAAACTATGTCAGCCCGGCCGTCATGGCGGCCATGGGTTCCCATCTGACAAACAAATACGCCGAAGGATATCCGGGCAAGCGGTACTACGGCGGATGCGAATACGTGGACGTGGCGGAAAATCTGGCGCGCGAGCGCGCGAAGGCGCTCTTTGGCGCGGAACACGCCAACGTACAGCCGCACTCCGGCGCGCAGGCCAACATGGCCGTCTATTTTTCGGTATTGTCGCCCGGGGACACGGTGCTGGGCATGAACCTTTCCCACGGCGGTCATCTGACGCACGGAAGCCCGGTGAACATTTCCGGAAAACTGTATCGCTTTGTGCCGTACGGCGTGTCGGACACGGACGAGCGCATCGACTATGACGCGCTTGCCGAGCTGGCGATGTCCTGCAAACCCAAGCTGATTGTGGCCGGCGCGAGCGCCTATCCGCGCGAAATCGATTTTGCCCGCATCGGCGCTATCGCCAGGGAAGCGGGCGCGCTGCTGATGGTGGACATGGCGCACATCGCGGGCCTGGTGGCGGCGGGACTGCATCCCAGCCCCGTGCCGCATGCGGATTTTGTGACCACCACCACCCACAAAACCCTGCGCGGGCCGCGCGGCGGCATGATTCTCTGCCGCGCCGAATATGCCAAGGCCATTGACAAGGCGATTTTCCCCGGCACGCAGGGCGGGCCGCTGATGCATGTCATCGCGGCGAAGGCCGTGGCGCTCAAGGAAGCCATGACGCCCGCGTTCGCGGCGTATCAGGAGCGCATTGTCAAGAACGCAAAGGCCATGGAAAACGCGCTGCGCGCCGAGGGCGTGCGCATGGTGTCCGACGGCACGGACAACCATCTGCTGCTGCTGGATTTGACGGGCACGGGCGTCACGGGCAAGGCGCTGGAGGCATTGCTGGGGCGCGCGCACATCACGGTCAACAAAAACACCGTCCCCCGCGAAACGCTCAGCCCCTTTGTGACCAGCGGCATCCGCATCGGAACGCCCGCGGTCACCACGCGCGGCATGAACGAAGCGGATATGGCCCGCATTGCCGGCTGGATTGCGCGCGTGCTGCGCGAGGGCGAGGCATGCGTGCAGTCGGTGGCGGACGAGGTCGTCGCGCTGTGCGGCCGGTATCCGCTCTACGAGTGCGACGTGCAGGCATAAGCGCTCCTGCCGAACGAAAAGCGCCGGAGCCGGGGCGTCCGAATGTTGCCCCGGCTCCGGCGTTTTTTGCTCCGCGCGCGGGCGCCGCGCGGCGTGTCCGGCGCTGTCAGCCGTTCCTTTCCGCGCGCGCCTGCGCGGCGCCCCGATACAGGGCGTCGTGATACTGCGTCAGCCGGCTGTAAAGCGCATGGCGCTGCGGATGGGGCGTGTATACGCGCGCGGTGCGGGCGATGCGGCGAACGCCCTCCGCGGGCGTGGCGAACAGGCCGCAGGCCCACCCGGCGAGGATGGCGCTGCCCAGTGCCGCCACATCGGGATGGGCGGGGATTTCTACCGGGACGCCGTAGACGTCGGCCTGAATCTGGCACCAGACGGGAGAACGGCTTGCGCCGCCGGTCAACACCAGCCGTTGGGGGCGGATGCCGTTTTCCAGAAGCAGGCGCAGGTTTTTGTTGACCTCCATGGCCATGCCCTCCATGACGCACCGAATCAGATCGGCGCGCGTTGTGGACAGCGTCAAGCCGTCCAGGACGCCGGTGGCGTCGTCGTCCCAATAAGGACAGCCGGCGCCCTGCAGATGCGGAACCAGCGTCAGCCCGTGCGCGCCGGGCGTGCTGTCCTGCCCGGCCTCCCGGTTCAAAAGCGCGTACAGGTCGGAAGAGGACATCGTTTCGGCTTCCTTTCCGTAGAGCAAATCCCGCATCCAGGTCAGAATGGGGCCGCACACGATCAGCGAGCCTTCCATGAACCAGCGTTCCGGGACGACGGCGAGGTTCGTAATCAGGTTACAGCCTTTTTCAAACCGGCACCGGGAAGAGGCGGCCAGGATGTTGGCGGCCGTTCCCATGCCAATGGAGATATCGCCTTCCTCCAGCACGCCGCTGCCCAGCGCGGCGCACTGCTGGTCGCCGCCGCCGGTGACCAGCGCGATGCCGTGCGGCAGGCCGAGGGAGGCTGCCAGCGACTCGCGCATCCGCCCCACGGCCGTTCCGGAGGGAACGGGACGCGGCAGACGGCTTTCGTCCAGGCGGAGATAGTCGAGCATCAGGGGACTCCAGCGCTTGCCCATGGGATCAAACATCAGGCTTTCACAGGCGCTGGAATAGTCGGTCACAAATTCGTCCACGCCCATCTCGTGCAGCAGGTATGTGTTCACCAGCGCAAAGCAGGCTGTCCGGTCATACAAATCGCGCTCATGTTTTTTCAGCCAGCAGACAAACGCATAGCTCCACACCGTCGCGATGGACAGGCCGGTAGCGCGCAGGACGGCTTCTTTGCCCAAATCTCTGCGGATTTCTTCGCATTCTGCGCCGCTTCGCCCGTCCATCCAGGTAATGGCGTTTCGCAGCGGCTGCCCGGACGCATCCAGAGGCGCCATGGTGCTGCGCTGTGTGGAAAGCGAAAGAGCGACTATCCGCTCGCGCTCCTGCGGCGTCAGGCGCTGCACGGCCTCCCGAATGGCGTCGAAGTACACGTCGCGGATATGGCGGATGTCCTGCTCCACATGCTTGGGCGCAGGAAAAATCAACGGGTATTCCCGGTAGGATTCCGACAGGATGCTGCCCTGCTCGTCCACGATGAGGACTTTGGACGCGGTTGTTCCGACGTCGGTACCGATGATGAGGCGGTTCATGCGTTTCCCTCCTTTTCCGGCAGATAGCGAATCCTGACGGGAATGCTGGCGTCCGGGGGCACCACTGCGTCAAAGGAGACGGCGCTGGGATCGTTGTTGAAAATGTATCCGCCGGGCCCGTTGGGCCGGATGTGAGGAAACTGCCGCTGCTCCTGCTTCCGGCGCGGCAGGCGGACGTGCGACATGAGGTACATCAGGTTGCAGCTGTTTTCCACCAGCAGCATGTCCTCGTCCGGACCGGACCGGAAAGCGACCAGCTGTCCCCGCATGGCCGCCGGGATGTCGGGCATTTGCTTTTGCAAAGCGCGCGCGCAGGCGATGTCCAGCTCGTCCGGGAGCATGGTGACGACGCTCTGCATCTGCTGGCGGACCGTGCGGAAGCCGCTGGCGCCAAGCGTTTCCACCACGATGGGCACCACGTTGGCCTCCGCCTCTGTTTTGGGCAAATCGCACGGGGGGAGGGTCTGGCGAAGACGGCGCCAGAAGACGATGCGCGCCTTGTCCGTCCGCCGCACGGTCAGCACGGCGCCATGGTCTTCCGTCTCCACCAGCGCTTCGGCGCTTTCGGCCCTGTATCCGCCCAGCCCGGCGCACAGCCCGGACGAAGCGGGAAGGTCTGCCAGCTCCGTGCGCACCTGCCAGCGTTCGCTTGCCCGCCGGTCCTGCGCCTCCGCGATGCCCAGCAGCGCCAGCAGGCGCGGATGATGGACTTCTCCCATGACGCAGAGATGGACGCCGCGCCCGACGGCTTCTTCGATGCAGCGCACTTCCTGCGCTTCCAGGCCGTCGGGGGAGACCAGCAGCATCCATTCGCCCGGCTGCAGGTGGCGCAGCGCCGATACGTCGGCCGCCTGCGAAACGGGAATGCCTGCGTAGCGCAGCGTGCATACGGCCGAGGAAACCGGCCACATGCCGTTGCGGTGCATGTGATGATAGAGGGCGCTCTGGCTCCAGACAATCGTCAATCCATGCTGGCGCAGCACGGGGTAGCCCCATCCTTCGTCCGTGCGCAGGGTGAGCCAGCGCCAGTCTTCCTGCAGAAGGTCCGTGCCAAAGATGGTCAGGAAGCCGTCCAGCGTGCGCAGACGCCGCCCGTCGGGCATGACGGTGCGCAGCGTGGGCAGCGCGAGCGCTTCCCGCTCCAGGATGCAGGGCTGATCCCGGAAGGTGTTCCAATGCTCGGGCGAATTGCAGGTGGCCATGGTCCAGAGAATCTCCGTCGCTCCCGCGGCGGCCATGGCCGTGGTCGCGTTGGCGATGCCTACGGATTCCCAGCCCTGCACAATCTGGAAGCGGCGGCTTGTGACCTCCTCCATGATTTCCAGCGCGATGGAATGCAGGCCTGCCTGACAGCTCTTGCGATAGTCGTAGCCAAACATATACAGGGAGTCGGCGGGTCCCATCTGGAACGGGGTAAAGGCGGTCAGGCGCTTTCCGATGGACGCGATGGCGTCGGCGAGCTTTTTGTGAAAGGCGGCCCAGCGGTCTGCGTAGAAGGCCGCCCACGGCCCGCGCAGATGCGTCCAGATATAGTCCGCCCGCTGCGGCGTCGTTCCCGGGGGCACCTCAATGCCCGTATACTCGGTGAACTGCGCAATCATGTCCTCGCCGTAGCAGCCGTTCTCCAGCGGAATGACGAGGCCGGCAAACCCGTCGGCGGCGAAAAATCCGTCGCATTCATAATCGACCAGAAACCGGCAGATGTCCCGAATCATCCAATCTTCGTACAGCGTGCCGTCCCGGAAGCGCCGCAGCGGATTGATGCCGCCCATGCCGCCCTGCGCGGTGGTGCGGCCGTCGCGGTTGACGATGAAAATGTCGGGCAAATGCTCGTACAGGTACGTGCAGCGGCTTTTTTCGCCGTATTCCGGCCACACGCTCCAGGCGGCCTCGCAGCCCTGATAAAACAGCACGTCCCAGCGATGCAGCTCGTCAATGAGCCCCTTGAACTGGCGGCGCGTCCAGGGCTGGGCGCTGTCTACGGCGCGCTGGGAAATCCATTGCGGCTCCAGCGGCGTATCGTCGATGACACCGTTGTGGGTATGGATTTGGTCCATATAGGTTTCGTGGTTGAAAATGCGGGAGGGGATGAAGCCGAGCTTTTCAAAGAAACCGGCCACCCCGAAATCGGGCAGGGTGTTGTCAAAACAACGCAGGTCAACACTCAAGCATGCCTCATAATGCTTTTTGCTCAGCGACATATGCGGTTTTCCTTTCCAACAGCTATTGATACATTTTCAGCAGAGAATCAATCATCCAGGTCAGATAATCCGTCGCCTTTTCCACGGCCGTTTCCCCGCGCACAACCTGCCGGAGCATCTGCTGCAGGGGCTTGTTCCATTCTTCCATCTCCACGCCCAGAACGTTCTGGGGCAGGGGATAGCTGAAGGGCACGGCTTTGTGCATGGCCTGGACAAAGGGGTGGTAGCAGGCGGGAAACTGGCGAAGGATGGGTTCGTCATCGTACAGCTCAATGGGCGGCAGGAAGCCGATTCGTTTCAGGTATGGAAAATTGACGCGCTCGTCCGTCAGATGGCGGATGAGCAACCATGCGGCCTGCGGGTCCTTGCATTGGGAGGAGATGCACAGCGGAACGCCGCCCAGGAACGTGCAGCCGTTGGCCGGGCCGGCAGGCATGGGCGCGACGCCCCACCTGTCGTCCAATTCGTGCATCTGCGACATAATCATGGCCAGCGTAGGGCGTTCCACAGCCATGCTGATGGTGCCGCGCATAAACCATGCGGAAATATCCTGGTAGTGCGGGTACTTGCGCAGCGGAGGACAAACCCCGTGCACGGACAGCAGGTCCGTATACCAGCGGAACGCGTCCACGAAAGCCGGTTCGGACGTGGCGGCGCGCAGACGGCCGCCGTGTTCGCGGTAGAGCTGGCCTCCGCGCTGGATGATAAACGTCATGGCGTTTTGCAGCGTGTCGGCATTGTAGCCCATTTGACCTGCGAACCCCCAACGGTTTTCCCGGGGGCACGTCAGCGTCCGGCACAGCTCCAGAAAGCTGTCGTGCGACAAATCCTGCATTATCCGTTCCGGAATACCAAGCTGGCGCAAATGGTCTTTGCGGTAAAACAGCAGGCGCGTTTCCGAAAACAGCGGGAAGCCGTACAGTTGGCCGTTATAGCAGTACATGCGGTAGCGCTGTACGGAATCGCTGCTCTGGATGCGAAGGCGCTGCTGGTCGCTGAGAAACTCGTTGACAGGCCGTATCAGGCCGCATCTGGCGAACATGGGAACCACAACGCCGCTGACCCAGAAAATATCCGGCAGCGTTTTGTCCAGCGCGTAATTGACAATGGAGCTCATGTTTTCGCGCCAGTCGCCGCTGTGAACCAGGCGTACATGAATGGAATGCTCCTTTTCAAAATTCCAAAGCGAGTATTGCAGGAACGTATCCAGCATGGACTCTTCCAGGGAGAGGGTAATTTCCCGCTGCGGCGCCTTTTCCTGGAGGAACACCTGCTTGGGCGGCGCGGGCATTGCGCTGTCCGCCTGCGCAGGCTGGCCGAAACCGGCAGAAGCAGAAGAAGGTTTTTCTTCCCGTTCGGCGACAAAGGTTCCGATCGGGCGGTTTCGAATCAGCAGGCCTTCTTCGACCAGGCCGTCCATCGCCTTGCGCAGGGTAGGGCGGCTGACGTTGTATTGTTCGCACAATGCCATCTCGCTGGGAACCTGGCTCCCGGGCGCCCATTGCCCGCTGAGGATGGCGTTTCTGAAGATGGTCCGAAGCTGTACATAGACCGGTATGCTGATTTGTTTGTCAAAAGGCAAGCTCGATTCTTCCTTTCCTGCGTTTCTCAGCCATATTTGTTCTATTCTATCATCACAGGAAAGAACGCGCAATTCATTCTTTCTATCATCACGGGAAAGAATGTGCCGTTCATTCTTTTACGCCCCCGCCGGTAAGGCCCGAGACGATAAAGCGCTGGAAAGACATAAACAGCGCGACGACCGGAACGGTGACGACCACGGAAGCCGCCATAATCAGGCCCAGATCCGTCGTGTTCTGTCCTTCGAACTCCCGAAGGCCAATGGAGAAGGTGCGGGTCTCGCTGTTGGTCAGCACGGTTGCGAACAGCACTTCGTTCCATGACAGCGTGAACACATACATGCCTGTGGCGGCCAGTCCCGGAAGCGACAGCGGCAGGATAATCCGGAAAAACGCCTGCATGCGCGTGCAGCCGTCAATCATGGCCGCCTGCGCCAGGTCCGAGGGGATGGTGTCGAAGTAGCTTCGCATCATCCAGATGGAAAAGGGAATGCCAAAGGTGGAGTAGGTAATCACGATGCCCAGGTAGGAGCCGACCAGACGAATGCCCGTGGTTTGCTGTATCCTGACAAAAACGGTATAGATGGGCAGGATGAACAGGATGCCGGGCATCAGCTGCGTAAACAGCGCAGCCGTGCTGAAAAACGTGCGGCCCCGAAAGCGGAATTTGCTCATGGCATACGCGGCGAAAATCGACACGGCCAGGCAAACCACCATG
>DVFI01000038.1 GCA_018713305.1 Candidatus Avichristensenella intestinipullorum | reverse complement strand
GGCGCCTATACGCCGCCGCCGCGCTCCACGCGCATCCCGGAGGAGGGCGCAACCGCCGCGCCGGAGGCGACCGGCGCTGCAAACGGGGACGCAACCCCCATGCCCGAAGCCACCAACGAACCGGGCGACTGGCCCGAGGACTGGCTGGAACTGCCGGCAGAGACGGCCGGCGCGGCGCAGGGAGGCGAATAAATGCGCAGGGCGTTGCGCGTGCTGGTCGCCGTGCTGTCGGCGTACCTGATACAGGCCATCATTCTGCCGGATTTTAAGATTGCCGGCGTGATGCTGGACGTGATCACCATCACGCTGTATGCCTGCGGGTTTTCCCTGGGCATGTACGCCGGCATTGCCGCGGGCCTGCTGGGCGCGATGATTCTGGAGACCGTGGGCGGCGATTTGGCGGGGCTGACCAGCGTGCTGTGCGTGACGGCGGGCGTATGGGGCGCATGGGTGCACCGCCGGCTGTCCGCCTTTTCGCTGGTGGGCAACCGGAGGCGGGAACGGCTGATCAAGCGCTTCACGCCCATGCTGGCGGTCGGCGCGTTCATCGTCTGCAAGGAGCTTTTGTATCTGGCGTATTTTTACCTGACGGGCGTGGACATCGTGTTCATTCACGTTTTCCGCGTGGTATTCGCGGGCGTCCTGGGCGCGGCGGCCTCGCTGGCGCTGCTGCCGCTGTGGCGGTTTTTCCTGCTGCGGCGCGCGGAGGATACGCTGCTGGCGCGCCGCATCCGCAGGCACAGGGAAAAGAAAGAGGGCGGACAAACCTCGCCGGAAACACCCGACAGCCGGGGAAAGAAGTTTGCCCGGGCGTTCAGGGCCGGCCTGCGGGAAGGGTTTATGGCCGAGCCGGAGACGGCGGAGGCGCCGGACGCGCCGGCGCCTGCCCTGGAGGACGAAGCGCGGGAAGAGGCGCGGGAGGATGCCGCGCCGTCGGACGCGCCTGAAAAAGGAGGGACGGACGCATGAACAAAAAAGACAGATGGCGCTTTGCGATACTGGTCGTTCTGGTGATGGGCTGCTTTTCGGTGCTGGTCGTGCGCCTGGCCAACCTGCAGGTGCGGGGCGGCGACGATTATGGCGAAATTGCCTCGCGCAACATGACAAAAACCATCTACGAGCGCGGTTCTCGCGGAGAAATCCTGGACGTGAACGGTTCGCGCCTGGCGTATGACAAGAAAATCTACAACGTCGAATTCTACCGCACCCCGTCCAGCGGCAAGGAACAGAACGCGGCCTACTCCAAGGCCATCTGGGAAGTCATTCAGACGGTGGAGGCCGTGGGGGTGGAGGTGGATTTCGACTTCTGGCTGCAGCCCAACGAGGACGGCACATGGCGCTTTGATACCGGCACGACCGACGAGAGCGTGGCGGCGCGGCGCGAGGAAATGTTCCGCGGCAACTTCTACTGCACCTCCAGGGACGTCAACGAAATCTATGACTGGCTGTGCGAAAACTACCAGATCAACGCGATTGACGCGGACTGGCCGGAGGAGGAAAAGCTGACGCTGGAGGACAAGCTCCAGGTCCTGGGCGTATGGCAGGAAATGCAGATGAACGCCTTTAACTCCGAGCCCATCGTCATTGCCAAGGATATCCCCTACGGCACCATGATTGAGCTGGAGACGCGCATGATTTCGCTGGACGGCATGTCCATCAGCGTGGAAAACCAGCGCGTGTACCCGCGCGGCACGCTGGCCTGCCATATCCTGGGCTATACGGGCCTTATCCAGAGCGAAACGCAGATGCAGGACTATCTGGCCAAGGGCTATATGCGCAGCGACACCGTGGGCCTGGACGGCGTGGAGAACACCATGGAAGAGTGGCTTACGCCCAATTCCTCGCTGCGCCAGGGCTACAGCGTGGTCGAGGTAGACCGCTCCGGCCGGCGGATTCGGGAGCTGGAGCGCGTGGAGCCGTCGGACGGCAACACCGTGCGGCTGACCATTCAGTCCGACCTGCAGGCCGTGACGGAGCAGGCGCTGGAGGATGTTATCAACTACATTCGCGACGAGGAGGAAAAGCGCCTGCAGAACTCCACCTGGCTGGAGCAGAACCGGGAAGAGCTGCTGGAATACCAGGCCAGCGAGCGGGAAATCAACCTGGCGCAAAACGGCGCGATTGTCGTACTGGATATGGAATGCCGGCTGCTGGCCATGGCCAGCTATCCCGACTACGACCCCAACCTGTTCATCCTGGGCATGGACGAGGCGCAGTATCAGCGCACCATGCTCGATGAGCGCAACCCGCTCTTTAACAACGCCATCCAGGCCGCCGACACGCCCGGCTCGGTCTTTAAGATGTGTACGGCGCTGGCGGCGCTGTCCAACGGCTACCTGACCCTCACCGAGGAAATCGACGACGAAGGCTCCTTTACCCTCTACGATACCTCCTCCACCGCCCCGAAGTGCTGGACGAACTACCCCAGCCGCCACCAGAACCAGACCATTGTGCAGGGCCTGCAAAACTCCTGCAACTACTTCTTCTACACCATCGCCAGCCGCATGGGCGCGGACGGCGAGCTGCTGCACGAGTTCGCCAGCCAGCTCGGCCTGACCAGCAAGACCAACATCGACCTGCCCGGCGAGGCGCAGAGCATCGTCGGCTGCCAGAATTCGCTGTACGACCCCAGCCAGCCCATCTCCGGCACCTCGCAGGATACCTGGATTCCCTATCTGGTCCAGCAGAGCCTGAAGGAGCACCTGCGCAACATCGGCGTGGAATACAACATCAACTACTCGGACGAGCGCCTGGACCAGTGCATCAAGGCGCTCATGGACATGGCCTACAACACCGAGCAGGGCGCCGACATGCAGACCTGGATTCGCGCGGCGCGCATCATCCTCATGGAGGAGCTGGGCATGACCACCGAAATGGTCTACCGCGCGCCCATCATGTCCCCCATCACCGAATACCTCAACGAAATCAAATGGGGCGGCAGCCAGACCATCATGACCGCCATCGGCCAGTCCATCACCATGACCACCCCCATCGCCATGGCCCGCTATATGGCGGCCATTGCCAACGGCGGCTATGTCTACGACGTGCAGATTATCGACAGCATCATCGCCCCCGGCGGCGAGGTCATCAACGAGTTTGAGCCCACGCTCATCAACGACCTGTCCGACGAAATCGGCGAATACCTTCCCTCCATCAAGCTGGGGCTGGAAGGCGTGGTTGACGACGGCGGTACCGCGGAGTCCTATTTCAGCAACTGGAAGTACAGAAACGAAATCGCGGCCAAGACGGGCACCGCGGAAAAAAGCGAGCTGGACGTGGAGTCCAACTCGTGGATGGTGGCCATGGCTCCCTACGACGACCCGGAGATCGTCGTGGTGGTCTATGTGCCCAACGGCCTTTCCGGCGCCATGAGCTCCTACGCGATACAGGACGTCGTGGAATACTATCTGGATTCGAAGGTGGAGGATACCGAGCTGATTCTGCCCGCCCCCAACGCTTTTGCGCAATGAGCGGGCAGTGTTGGACGCTGGTTTCCGGCAAGGGCGGCGTGGGCAAGTCCACGCTGGCCGCCGCGCTGGGCGCGCACCTCGCCCTGGCCGGGCGGCGCGTGGCGCTGGTGGATTTGAATACCGGCATGCGGGGCCTGGATATGCTGCTGGGCCTGGAAAGCCGGGTGGTGTTTGATTTGGGCGACGTACAGGAGGGACTGTGCGAGGCGGAACAGGCGCTGGTGACCGACCGCGAGACGGGAATGCGCCTCCTGGCCGCCCCGCAGATGCGCGACAGCGAAGCCCTGGACGAGGACGCGCTGCGCGCGATGTGCCAGACGATGTGCGAGTCGTTTGACTTTGTGTTTCTGGATGCGGCCAGCGGCATCGGCCGCGGATTTACCGCGGCTGCGCGGGCCGCGCAGCAGGCGCTGGTGGTGACGACCCCGGACGATATGGCGCTGCGCGATGCGGAGCGCGCGGCAGGGCTGCTGCGCCGGCTGGATATGCCCGCGCCGGCGCTGGTCATTAACCGTATCCGGCCGGACTTTGTGGACGAGGGATGGCAGTACACGCCGGAAGCGTGCGCGCAGACGCTGGATTTGCGCGTGGCGGGCGTCATTCCGGACGATACGGCCGTGTGGCGCATGACGCTGCAAAAGCGGCCCGCGCTGGGAGCGTTTCCGGCGGGCAGGGCGATGGCAGCGCTGGCCCGTTGGCTGGAAAACGCGGACGAGCCGATTCCGCCCTGGCGGGATGAACGGCCGCCGGCGCGCGGGCCGTTCTGGAATCGGACAAAACGGAGGCGGACATGAACACAACCCCGGTCATCAACCGAAGAGCACGGCAGCATTTTGATATTCCGCTGCTGCTGGTTACCTTTGCGCTGGCGGCATTCGGCGTGCTGGCGGTGACGGTGGCGACCTATTCCACCAACGACGAGGCGCTGGCGGTGGACACGCTCTTGGCGCGCATCACCAGCTCCACCTATGGTCAGCGGCAGGGCCTGTTCCTGCTGGTCAGCCCGATTGCCATCGGCGGCATGGTGGCCATCAGCTACCGCTTTTTTCAGAAGTTTTCCGGCGTTTTGTATTTGGCGTCGCTGGTGCTGCTGGTGATGGTGCTGGTGATGGGCTCGACGACGTCGGGCGTTACGGGATGGTTTGAGCTGTTTTCCGGCTACATGCTCCAGCCCAGCGAGTTTGCAAAAATCGCGGTCATTCTGCATCTGGCCAAGTTCTTCGCGCGCAAGGAAAACCCCGTGACGACGCTGCGCGAGTTTATCACCATGGCCGTCATCATGGGGCTGCCGGTGGGCCTGATTTTCTTGCAGGGCGAGATGGGAACCGCCATGGTGTTCATCGCCTTTTACTTTGCGATGATGTTCATGGGCGGCGTGCGCCTGCGCATGATTCTGGGCATTGTCGGAGGCGGTGTGGGCATTGTGACTCCGTATGTGCTCTATCTGCGGGCCACCGGGTCGTACCGCTACGACAGGCTTCTGGGCTTCTTCAGCCCTTCCAGCGCCTCGTCGGACTCCGTGTATCAGGCGCAAAACTCGCAAATAGCCATCGGCAACGGCGGCCTGCACGGCGTAGGGCTGTTCCAGGACGGCACCTACAGCGCCCTGAACTATGTGCCGCAGGACCACACGGACTTCATTTTCTCTTCCATTGGGGAGACCATGGGCTTTGTCGGCTGCATGGTGGTCATCGTGCTGTATCTGTTTTTGATTCTCCGGCTGCTGATGCTGGCGATGAACACCTATGACAAATTTGCCCGGCTGGTCATTATCGGCGTGTTTACGATGATGTTTTTCCACATCTTCTATAACATCGGGATGACCACGGGCATTATGCCCGTGATGGGCATCCCGCTGCCGTTTTTGAGCTATGGCGGTTCGAATCTGATTGCGAATATGGCCGGTATCGGCCTGGTGCTCAACATCACGCTGCGAAAACCGCAGTCCCGCGCGACGGCCGTGGATATCGCCATGATGACGGGCGGCGTCCAGATTCGCCGCCAGCGGAAGAAAAAACGGTTCTGGCAGAGACAAAGCCGCGCATAGCTTCCTGCGGGGAGGCGATGCGCATGTCACAGTCGCGGACGCGGGTACGGTCGGTCACGGTTCGGCGGCGCGCGCAGGCGGCACGGCCGCGTCCGGCGCAGGAGCAGGCGGCACGGACGCGGAACGGGCCGGCGGAACAGGCAGGCAGACAGCCGACAACAAAAGACGAAACGCTGACAAAGCCGCTGGGCTTTGGCGAAAGGATGCTGCGCAACACGGCCGTGTGCGTGGCGCTTTTGCTTTGCGTGCTGGCGGCCCAGAGCGCGGACCCGAACGGGGCGAGCCTGCTCTCCCAGGTCGTCACCATGGATTTGTCCGAAAGCCTGGGCAGCCTGCGCTTTGTTTCCAACCTGGTGCCGGAAAGCGCGGCGGTATTCTGGAACCTGGGCGTGGAGCATCATGCGCTGCCCTCGCAGGCCGAGGTGGCGCATGTATTCAGCGCTTCCGAGCCATGGACGGCGTATGGGGAGGGGGCGGCGCAGGCCAGCGCGCCGGGCGAGGTGATGAGCGTGGGCATCGCTGCGGACGGCCTGGCCACCGTGCGGCTGCGCCACGCGGGCGGTATGGAGACGCTCTACGGCGGGCTGTCGGCCGTGTCGGTGCGGGAAGGCGACTGGGTGGAAACCGGCCAGACGCTGGGCGAAGGGGAAACGCTGCTGTTTGAACTGCGCCTGGAAGGCCGGGCGGTCGATCCGGCGGGGTACTGGCGTTGATTCCGCTGGGAACGCCGGGCGGCGTGGCGCTGCGCATGCACGCCGCCTTTGTCGTCCTGGCCGCGGCCGCCTGGCGGCTTGGGCACGGGCGTGCGCTGTGGGCGGGCCTGCTGGCGCTCCTTGCGCACGAGGCGGCGCATGTGCTGGCTGCCCGCGCCATGGGGCTGCGCGTGGAGGCGCTGGAGCTGATGCCCTTTGGCGGCGTGGCGCGCATGGAATCGGCCTGCACGCTGCGCCCGGGGCAGGAGGCCGCCCTGGCGCTGGCCGGGCCCGCCGTCAGCCTGCTGCTGGCGCTGGCCACGGCGGCGCTGGCCCGGGGCATCGCGGCGCGGGATTTTTTTCGGATGAATACGGTGCTTTGTCTGGTCAACCTCCTGCCGGTGCTGCCGCTGGACGGAGGCAGGGTGCTGCGGGCCGCGCTGGCGGGCCGCCTGGGGCGCGCGCGGGCGACGCGGGCGCTTTCCCTGGCAGGCGCGGCGCTGGGCGCCGGGCTGGTGGCGCTGGGTGTGTGGGCCGCGGCGAACGGCGTGGTCAATCCGATGCTGTTCCTGTGCGGCGTATATCTGGCGTATGCCGCGCTCAAGGAGAAGGAGTCGCTGGCTGCGGCCTGCGTGGCGGCGCTGCACGGCAGGGCGGAGCGGCTGCGCCGCGAAGGCGCGCTGCCGGTTCGGCTGTATGCCGTGCCGCCCGGCGTTCCGGCGCAATGCCTGGCCGCGCGCCTGCATGCCGGCGCGTATTGCCTGTTTGTGGAGGTAGACGACAGCCTGCGCGCGGGCGCGCCGCGCGACGAGGGAGCGGTGCTGACGGAGGCGCTGGGCGAGGCGCTGCGGGAGGCAAGGGCAGGGTCTCCCCGGTGAAAGCACGGGGCTTTGGCGTTTTTTTGTCCCGCGCTTCCGGGTGGCGGGGGCGGGGCGGGCGCATTCTCTTTGGTTTTCTTTTGGTTTTCTCTTGATTTTCTTTTGGTTTTTCCTCCGGTGATATCATACACATGAACTTCAATGACAGGAGGGGAAAACCAATGTTGATGCCTATCGTTTCCATGAACAAAATGTCCATGAATGAGTCCGTGGCTGCTTCCTGCTGCTGGCGTTATGTCCT
>DVFI01000037.1 GCA_018713305.1 Candidatus Avichristensenella intestinipullorum | reverse complement strand
TTTCATTTCTTCCGGCGCGCAGCGGAGCGTATGGCGCACCGGCAGTGTTTCCAGCGCGGCAATCTGCGCGGGCACCGGCAGGCCGGTGCGCTCCGAGAGCGCGCGGCAGCAGGCGAAATCGTCCACGCCGTCCAGGCCCAGCGCGTCCGCGACCGCGCGGCCGAATTTGAACGGGCTGGCGGTGGACACGACGACCACGGGCGTCCTGTCCCCCGTCCGGTCCTGATAGCGCCGCGTAAGCGCCGCGGCCACGGCGGTATGCGGGTCGATGAGCGCGCCGGTTTCCTCCAGCATCTGCCGAATCTCCGCCTGCGCCTGCGCGTCGTCCACCCAGCCGCCTTCCATCTCCTGCTGCAGCGTCCGCAGGCATGCGCCGTCCACGCGATAGCGCCCCGTCCGGCGCAGCGCGTCCATCCACGACCTGACCTGCGCGGCGTCGCGGCCGCACAGCTCGAACAGATACCGTTCCAGGTTGGAGGAAATCAGAATATCCATCGACGGGGAGAGCGTCTTGTGGAAGGGCCGGTTGGCGTCGTATTCGCCGGTTTGAATAAAGTCGGCCAGGACACGGTTGGCGTTGGAGGCGCACAGCAGCTTTCCAACCGGCAGCCCCATCCTGCGCGCATAGGCGGCGGCGAGAATGTTGCCGAAGTTGCCGGTCGGCACGGCAAAATGCACCGGGTCGCCCGGGGTGATGGCGCCCTGGGCCAGCAAATCGGCGTATGCGGAAAAATAGTAGGCGACCTGCGGCGCCAGGCGGCCGAAGTTGATGCTGTTGGCGCTGGTGAGCACGCGATGCTGGCCGTCGAGAAGGCGGGCGAACGCCTCGTCGGCAAAAATCCGCTTCACGCCGGTCTGCGCGTCGTCAAAGTTGCCCTCGACCGCGATGACGTGCGTGTTGTTCCCGCTCTGCGTGACCATCTGCAGCTGCTGCGCGCGGCTGACGCCGTCGCGGGGATAGAACACCGCGCACCGCGTGCCCGCCACGTCGCAGAACCCTTCCAGCGCCGCCTTGCCGGTATCGCCCGAGGTGGCGACCAGGATACAGATTTCCTTGTGCATTCCCTGCTTGCGCGCGGAAAGCGCCAGCAAATGGGGCAGAATCTGCAGCGCCATGTCCTTAAACGCCAGCGTGGGGCCGTGGTACAGCTCCAGCAGGTACCGCCCGCCGCCCAGCGCGCGCAGCGGCGCGGGCCGGCTGTTCTCAAAGCGCGCGCCGTAGGCCGCCTGTGCGGCCTGCGCGGTTTCCTCCGGCGTAAAATCATCCAGGAGCGCCTGCAAAATGCGGTCGGCCCGCTCCGCATAGGACATGGGGCAAAGAGCAGTCAGGGCAGCCAGGGAAAAGCTCGGGAAATGTTCCGGTACATACAGGCCCCCGTCGGGCGCAAGGCCCGCCAGAATCGCGCCGGAGGCCGTAACGGGCGCGCCACCGCGTGTGCTGAGCAGCATGGTCGTCTCTCCTAAATCAAGTATTCTTTCAGGTATTCGGGGGCCGTGTCCGGATCGCCGTTGCAGCTTATCACAAAGCGAACGTTATGACGATTGCTGACGGCCTTCAACCGGTCAAAGAGCCATTGCAATTCGGCGATGTCCTCGCGCACCAGCTTCAAAAAGGCGTCCACAAACACCAGGCTGATATCAAAGTTCTGCGCCAGCAGCCCGCAGACAAAGCCGTTGAACATCTGTGCGGTATGCACGTCGTATTCGCCGGCGTTGATAAAGCGGATTTCATGGCGCAGGTCGAACATGTACCGATTGTCATCGTCTATGAAGAGTACGTCGCCTTTTTGCTCCTTGATTGAGTCATTGGCCAAATCAATGAGTCTTTTGGTCTTTCCGGAGCCCTTCTTTCCGTAAATTACCTGAATCACTGGCCGTACCACTCCTTTCATGGATGGATTCGTTACATACAGTATACTGCAAAACGTGCCATTGCGCCAGAGGGAAAAACGCGGACGGGCGGGATGCCGGGCCGGGGTTGCGGCGGACGAAAACGAAACAGGCCGCCGTTGCCTGTTGCACACGGCGGCCTGCGAAAAACAGGGGCAATAAATCCTAAGAAAATCGGTCGTTCTGTCGCAGGGTCAGGCGCTGAGCGTGCGCCGTGCGCGCCTGCTTTTTTTCCGGGAGGCGGTTTTCTCCTCCGGCTCAATGTCGTAGCGGACGCTCTCCGGCGGCGTCTCCAGCTGGCACGGGTCGGCCAGCAAGTCGCGCCAGTACCCGAAGGCCTGCCCATACGACGCGCCGCTGGTGATGCGTTCGTCCACCACCACGCCCAGCGGAATCACCCGCTTGAAGATGACCTGGCCGTCCGGGCCGGGCAGCGGCACGCGCTCCACCTTGCCCATGGCCACAAACAGCGAGGTGGTCCCAAAGTTATAAATATGGTGGTACACATACGGCATGCCCAGGGACGCCATATTGGTCAGGAACATGCCCGTATGGAACGGGCTGGCGTTGAGCAGGAAACGCGGCAGGATGCCCACGCGATCCAGCAGCCGCACGAGGGACACCACCGTCGTGGGCAGCCCCGGCGTCTTCAGCAGCAGGCGAGCGATGGCGTCCGTATCGTTGACCATCTCCATCCTGCGGTTTTCATCGATGGCTGCCTGCAGCTTCGCATGCACGTCAAAGAGCGTATCCCTGGGGTCAAAATGTGGCTTGATGGTGGTCTCCAGCAGTTCGTCCGTGCCCGTTTGCTTCAGCACCGTCATGGAAACGCAGATGCTGTTGCGCGCGTAGAGTTGTTTGTTGGCGATAAAGCGGTTCAATTCCGGAAACTGCGCAATGGTGCGGACATAGCCCGCCACGACCAAATCCAGGTAGGAAATCACATGTCCCTTGTCCCGTTGTTGGCGGATATAGCGGGTGAGCGTGTCGCAATCCACCTGCAGCGGCACATTGACCATGGCGTCGTTGCGTTTGGGCATCAGATAAGGCGTCAGCCCCACGATGGGATCAATGTTGGAAAGCCGCCGCCCGTCCGGACGAAAACCGAACATGACCATCCCTCCTTTCTGTTTCAATATACAAACAGTATACCGCAAAAACTGCCCGTTGTAAAATTAAAATCCCATGAAGGCCGGCGCTTGCAGCGCAAGGAAATGCATATGGCCGCCCGGATATGCTTCCAGCGCCGCGCCCGCCACCCCGCGCGCAAGCTCCCGCGACAGGCGCGGCGGGATCAGGCGGTCTTCCCGCCCGAAGGTGACGCACACCGGGCAGCGAATCCGAGGCAGCAGCGGCCTGCCGTCAAAGGCCAGCGCCGCCTCCAGCTGCGCCGCAAGCGCGTCCGCCGGCACGCCGCCGCTTCCCGCGGGCCGCGGCATGTCGCCGTAGAGCAAATCCATCCATTCCGCGTCAAACGCATCGTCCGGCAGCGCCAGCCTCCGCCCGCGCAGCGCCGCCAGGCGGCCGGCGGTCTCTTCGTCCAGGCGCGCAAAGGCGGCGCAGAGCGTCAACGAGCGCACCCGCTCCGGCGCCAGAGCGGCCATCGCCAGCGCCGTACAGCCGCCCAGCGACGCGCCCAGCACATCAAACCGCTCCACGCCCGCCTCCCGCATGCGTGCCAGCAGCCCGCGCGCCGCCTCCTCCGGCGCAAAGGGCGCGCAGGGATCGGGCATATAGGCGCGGTATTGCGCGCGCCAGCGCCGTGCCAGCGGCATAAACCCCGCGCCGCGTCCGCCCGCGCCGGCCAGCATGAGCAGGGGCGCGCCCTCGCCAAAGGTGCGCATAGTTTTTCCTCCCATGGGAAAGGCTGATGGCAAAGACAGACGGAGGTGTTTTGCCATGCATTCCATGATTCCCTACGCCAGCAGCCTGCGCCGCGCCGCGGATTCCTTCTGGGGAGACGGCTTTCTCAACGCCTTCTTCCGCATGGCGGATATGCCGCGCGATACTTTCCGCGTGGACATCCGCGACGAAGGCGAGCATTATTTGCTCCTGGCCGAAATGCCGGGCGTGGACCCGCGCGAAATCGATGTTTCCGTCGAGCAGGGCATGCTGACCATTTCGGCACGGACGTCGGACGCCTCCGGCGGACCGGAGACCGTATACCGCGAGCGCCATGCCGGACAGATGCGGCGCACGTTCTCCCTGGAGCACGTCGACGAGGAGGCCGTGACCGCGCGCTCCCAGCACGGCCTGCTCGTCGTCACGCTTCCCAAGCGCCGGGAAGAAACCCACGCGCAGGCGCGGCATATCCCGGTGCAATAACGGGCGCCGGAACGCATCGGCGGGAGAGCGGGCTTCGGGCAGGCTCTCCCGCCGGTTTTTTTACAGGACGCCCAGGTGCTCCAGCAGGATTTTCAAACCGATAAGCAGCAGAACAACGCCGCCGGCAAGCTCCGCCTTTTTCTCAAAGCGCGCGCCGAACCGGTTGCCGACAGCCACGCCCGCGAAAGAAAGGACAAAGGTCACCAGCCCGATCAGCGTCACGGAAGGCAGAATGCGCACCTGCAAAAACGCGAACGTCACGCCTACCGCCAGCGCGTCGATGCTGGTGGCGATGGCCATGAGCAGCAGCTCCCTGAGGCGGAGCGTCTCCCCGTCGTCCGCGCTTTCCGTCCCGTCGTCCTCGTGCAGCGCTTCCCATATCATCTTTCCGCCAATGAGCGCCAGCAGCACAAAGGCAATCCAGTGATCCACCGGCGTAATGAACCGCTGAAACTGCGTGCCCAGCAGCCAGCCCAGCAGCGGCATCAGCGCCTGAAACCCGCCGAAGAACAGCGCCGTAATCGCCGCGCCGCGCGGTTGAAAACGCTGCATGCTCAGCCCCCTGCACAGCGCTACGGCAAACGCGTCCATCGACAGCGCGCCGGCCACCATCAACAATTCCAAAACCCCCAACGACAACACCCTTCCTGCTTCCCTTTACAGCGGCCGTTTCAGCGCCATCCCCGCGCGGCGCGGAAAGCGCGCCGGCGTCTCCCGCTCTTTTTCCACCACCGCCAGCACATGCCGCCAGTCCCGCCCGGGGACGGGCGCTTCCCGCAGTTGCACTTCGCCCCCGCCCAGCATCCGGCTGACCCGTTCGGCATCCGGCAGCTCTTCCCGCGCGCCCGGCCCCTTCCATACCACGCACCGGCCGCCCACGCGAACCAGCGGCAGCATCCACTCCAGCGCCACGGGCAGAGAAGCCGTCGCCCGGCTGACCGCCGCGTCGAACGCCTCGCGCGTTTCGCGCGCAAAATCCTCCGCCCGGCCATGCACCGCCCGGGCGGAAACGTGGAGCGCGGCCAAGGCCGACTGCAAAAAATCTATGCGCTTTTTCAGCGCGTCCAGCAGCGTCAGGGAAAGGTCGGGACGCGCCAGCAGCAGCGGCACGCCCGGAAAGCCCGCGCCCGTCCCCACGTCCACCACCGACGCGCCCTGCGGCAGGAGCGGCAGGGCGGTCAGGGAATCCAGATAGTGACGGTAAAGCGCTTCTTCCTCGGAGAGCACCGCGGTCAAATCCATGCGGGCATTCCACGCCGTCAGCTGCGCATGAAACGCGTCAAACCGCGCGGCCGCCCCCTCCGGCAAAGCATGGACGGCCGATACGCCCGCGCCAATCACGTGCGGTGCAGCAGCGCCGCGCCGATAATGCCCGCGTCGTTTCCGAGCGTCGCCAGCTCCACGCCGCCGATGGGCAATGCCTTGAAGAACTTCTGCTTTTCCACCTTGCGGCGCACCGGCTCCAGCAGAAAGTCGCCCGCCCGGGACACGCCGCCGCCCAGCACGATCATCCCCGGGTCGAACACGTTGATGCAGGACACGATGCCCAGGGACAGGTGCGTGGTGTATTCGTCGAAGGCTTCCATGGCCGCCTCGTCCCCGCGCCGCGCGGCATCAACGACCGTCTTGGCGTTCATCCGCTCCGGCGGAATCGACTTCATCTCGCTGTCGGGATACCGCATGGTGGCTTCCCGGGCAATGCGGATGAGCGCCGTGGCCGACGCATAGCGCTCGAAGCAGCCGCGCTGGCCGCACGTGCACTGTTCGCCGCCCGCGCGGTAAATCATATGCCCCACTTCGCCCGCCACGCCGTGCGAGCCGGACCAGATTTTCCCGTCCACGATGATGCCGCTGCCCACGCCCGTGCCCAACGTCAGCAGCAGGCTGGAATATACGTTCCGGCTGACGCCGGCCATGGCTTCGGCAAAGGCCGCGACGTTGGCGTCGTTGTCGGCGTACAGCGGCACGTCGATATACCGGCGCATCGCCTCGCGCAGCGGCACGTTATGCCAGCCCAGGTTGGTGCAGAAAACGACCACGCCGTTTTTCCTGTCGTAGTTGCCGGGCACGCCCACGCCGATGGCATGCACCTGCTCCACGCCCACGCCCGCCATGGCCAGCGCGTCCAGGCTGACCTCCGCCATGTCTTCGACCACCTGCTGCCACGGCCTTTGCGCCAGCGTGGGGCGCTGGGCCTGCGCAATGACCTTGCCCTCCGACGTCACCACGCCCGCGGCGATGTTGGTGCCGCCCAAGTCGATGCCTATGGAAAGCATCAAGACATTCCTCCCTTGATGAGTTCTTCCTGCCGTTTTTCCAGCTCCACCGCCGCGTTGTAGCCCATGCGGCGCAGGCTGTAGTTGCGCGCCGCCACCTCAATGACGATGGCCAGGTTTCTGCCCGGGCGCACCGGCATCAGAATCCGCGGCACGCGCACGCCCAGCAGCTCGGTCGTATCCTCCGTCATGCCCAGGCGGTCATACGCATGCTCGCGCACCCAGTGCTCCAGATGGATGACCATGTCGATGGACTTGGAATGAACGACCGAGCCGATGCCGTACATCGCGCGGATGTCGATGATGCCGATGCCGCGGATTTCCATGAAATGGCGCACCATTTCCGGCGCCTCGCCGATAAGGCGCGTCTCGTTGACCCGCATGACGTCCACCACGTCGTCCGCAACGAGCTGATGCCCGCGCTTGACCAGCTCCAGCGCCGCCTCGCTCTTGCCCACGCCCGATTCGCCCGTCAGCAGCACGCCCACGCCGTGCACGTCGATGAGCACGCCGTGCATCGTCTCGCGCGGGGCGAGCAGGCGGTTCAGGTAGATGATGGCCGCCGTCTGAAAGTGCGTGGTATGCTGCGGGGAGCCGTAGACGGGGATGTCCTGCTCCGCGGCCAGGGCGGCGATATCGTCCGGGCACGGCATGCTCCGGCAGATGACCACGCAGGGCAGGGCATAGCTGAAAAACTCGCGCAGGCGCGCCTGGCGCAAATCCGGCGCCAGCGTATCCAGATACGTCATCTCCGCCAGGCCGATAATCTGCATGCGCTCGTAGGCGAAATGGGTGAAATATCCGGAAAACTGCAGGCCCGGCCGCGCCTGCTCGGCGGAGACGATGGCGAGTTTTTCCCGCTTGCAGGGCACCAGCTCGGTCAGCTTCAGCGCCTTGACAAACTGCGTTTTGTCTACTAACATGTGTATCCCTCCGGAATCAATTCGTCCAGCAGCTCGGCGATGCCGTCCTGCTGCCCGTTCCCCGCCACGCGCCAGGCGACCGCCTTGACCGCGTCGCGCGCGTTGGACACCGATACCGGCAGCTGCGACCAGGAAAGCATCGACAGGTCGTTGAGGGAGTCGCCCGCGCAGATGGTGGTCTCGGGCGTCAGGCCCAGCATGGCCGCCAGCTTTTTGACCGCGTTGCCCTTGGTTGCCTCCAGCGAAGTGACTTCCATGAAATACGGCTTGCTCGTCGCCACGCTCAGGCGGCCCCGGAAAGCATCGGACGCTTCGGCAATCAGGGCCCGAATGCGCTCGGGCTCGTCAACCGCCAGCAGCTTGGCCGTGGGCCGTTGGATATAGGCGGCCAAATCGTCCACCCGGCGGCCCATGACGCCGGAAGAGCGGCAATAGTCGTCGGCATACCGGCAGGGCTTGTCGTAGCACCAGTCGTCCTCTTCGTACAGCTGTGCATAGACATCGCGCGCCTTGAGCCAGGCGAGCATCTCGCGCGCCAGCGCCACGGGCAGCTCGCTGGACGCGAGCACCTCGCCGCTGTGCGCGTCCACGATTTGCGCGCCGTTGCAGGCAATATAAGGCCACGGCGTGCCGACCGTTTCCACATACGGGCGCATGGAGGCGGCGGCCCGACCGGACGCCAGGATGACCTTGACCCCCTGGCGCTGGATGCGCTGCAGCGTCCGCACCGTGCGGGGGCTGAGGGTGTGTTCCGCTGTCAAAAGCGTGTCGTCCAGGTCGCTAATCAGGGCATGAATGACGTGCAAAGGCGCTCCCCTCTTTCTTCTCAAGTATCATACCGTAAAAATAGGATTTGCGCAATCCTGAGGTTTATCGTATAATATGTGGTCGTAATATGCAGGAAGCGAGGGATGCGCAATGCCGGTGGCGCTGGTGGCGGGCGCTTCGTCCGGCCTGGGGCGCGCGGTGGCGCGCCGGCTGGCCGCCGACGGATGGCGCACCTATGCGGGGGCGCGCGCCTTTGCCCGCGGAGAAGCTCCGCCCGAGGGCTGTCAGGCCGTGCCGCTGGACGTGACGGACGGCGCGTCCGTGTCCGACTGCGTGCGGCGTGTGCTCGACGCCGAAGGCCGCATCGATGCGCTGGTCAACTGCGCGGCGCTTTTGACGCTGGGCAGCGGCGAGGAGACGAGCGTGGAGGAAATACGGCGCGTGCTGGACACCAATTTCCTGGGCGCGGTGCGCATGGTCCAGGCGGTGCTCCCGGCGATGCGCGCGCAGGGCGGCGGGCGTATCGTGCAGTTTTCCTCGCTCAACGGCCTGTTCGGCATTCCCTTCCAGGGCGCTTATACCGCCTCCAAGCACGCGCTGGAAGGATGGAGCGAATGCCTGGCGATGGAGACGCGTCCCTTCGGCGTGCAGGTCACGCTGGTGGCTCCGGGCGACTGCCGGGGCGGGTCGGACGCGTACCGGCTGCATGCCCGGGCCGCCGGGCTGGAAGGCTCTCCCTATGCCGCGTCGTATGCCGGCGCCTGTGCGCGCATCCGCGCGGACGAAAGCGGCGGCCTGCCGCCCGAGCGGGTGGCCCGGGCCGTGTCCCGCGCGCTGCGCAGGCGGCGTCCTCCGGCCCGCATCATTGTCGCCGGGCCCGATCAGCGCCTGGCCGCCTGGCTCCATGATTTATTGCCGGGGCATTGGTTTTACCGCATCCTTGCGGCGTACTACAGTCCCCCAAAGAAGGAGGGAAGGCGATGACCCGAAGCGAAAAATGCGCGTTGCTGGAAAAGGACATGACCTTGCGCGGCTTCTTCGCGCTGCTGTGCGGCGAGGAATCGGCGCAGGCCGCGCTGTGGCTGGAGGAGGGACAGGAGCGCGGCTATACGTTCGGCCAACTGCGCGCGCGGGCGTATGCCTGCGCGGCGCGCCTGGACGCGCTGGGCGTTCCGGAAGGCTGGGTAGGGCTGGCGGTGGATACCTGTCCGGACTGGCCCGTGCTGTTTTGGGGCTTGGTGGCCGCGGGGCGGCAGCCTCTGTTGCTCGATCCCTCGCTGGACGACGCGCCCATCGCGCATCTGATGCGCCAAGCGGGCGCCGGGGCGCTGATTTGCCGGCGCAAGCGGTCGCTGGAGATGACCTGCGTGCAGGTCACGCCGGAAGCGCTGCTGGCGGACGGGGCGGCGGACGCCTCTTTTTCTCCGCGCTGGGCGGACCGCCTGGCGCTGTGTACCTCGGGCACCACGGCCACGGCGCGCGTATTCGTCTACGACGGCCGGGCGGTGTGCGTACAGACCCTGGCGATTGTAAAAGAGCAGCAGAAGGCCTGGACGTTCCGGGAAAAGCGCGGCCCGCTGCGCACGCTGTGCTTTCTGCCGCTCAATCATGTTTTCGGATTCATGACCAATGTTATCTGGACCAGCTTTGTGGGGTATCCGCAGGTATACCTGCGCGACCGCGCGCCCCAGACCATCCTGGAAACCTGCCGCGCGCTGCGCGTGCAGTTCATTTTGGCCGTACCGCTCCTGGTCAACAACCTTTCCGTCACCCTGCAGCGCCGCCTGGCCAAGGAAAGCGTCGCCACGCGCGCGCTGTTTTACGCCATGCGCTCCCTGTCCCTGGCGGTGCAGGCCGTCGAGCCCCGCCTGGGCCTTCCGATGGCGCGCCGGCTTTTCCGCCGCATCAACCGGAACCTCTTCGGCGATGCGCTGGAGCAGATTATCGTCGGCGGCAGCCATACCCCGCGGGAGCACCTATACACCATCAATGCGCTGGGCTACGCGGTCACCAGCGGCTTTGGCATGACCGAAACGGCCGTCACCTCCGCGGAAATCAAGATTAACCTCCGAAGCCGCCTGACCGGCAGCGTGGGCTGGCCGTTTTCCATCAGCGCCTACCGGGTGAACCCGGACGGGAAAAACCCCAACCGGGGCGAGCTTCTCATCCGTTCGGAGGCGATGCACATCGGCTGTCTGGAGGAAGGGAAGCTGCTGCCGCCGCGAACGGACGCGGAAGGGTGGTATGCGACCGGCGACGTGGTGCGCATCGGCCGCCACGGCCGCATGTGGGTGGAAGGCCGCATCAAGGACGTGATTATCGGCGAATCGGGCGAGAACATCTATCCGGACGAGCTGGAGGACGCCTTTGCGGGCATGGAAGGCGTGGAGCAGATGTGCGTGCTGGGCACGGCGCTGGACGGCTACGACCAGGCCACGCTGGTGCTGGCCGTGGGCGCGCGCTATGGAGACGAGGCGTTTTTGCTGAACCTGGCCCGCCAGGTCAGGCAGCGCAACCGCGCCCTGCAGCCCCTTCGCCGGGTGCGCCGCGTGCTGGCCACCCCGGACGCGCTGCCCGTGGTCAACGGCATCAAGGTCAAGCGCATTGCGCTGCGCCAGCAGCTGGAGACGCGCAAAATTGCATACCGGATGCTGTCCGACCAGGCGGTCGGCCAGCCGGTGTCCGGCGCGCCGCAGCCGCAGGAAAGCCTTCCCCGGCCCGCGCAGAAGCCGGACGATTTGCAGCTGGACGAGGTGCGCCGTAAGGTGCGGGCCTGCTTTGCGGAGGTCCTGGAAACCGACGAGGCGTCCATCGGCGACGACGCGCATTTTATTGAGGACTTGGGCGGGGACAGCCTGCAAAGCCTGGGCGTCTCGCTGAAGGTGGAGGAGATTTTCGGCGTCGTCATCCCCACGGAAGAGTATTATCAGTGCACCAGCGTCAACGATTTGACCGCGCTGGTCTACGCGCACATGCAGGGCCACGGCCCGTACCAGTCGCAGGCCGAGCGGGACGAAAGCGAACCCATCGAACCCATCGTCCGCTTTGAAGACACGCCCGAGTACCAGGCGTTTCAAAAGCGGCTGGAGAGCATGGAAGGCAGCCGCAACCCCTACTTTGTCTGCCATGAATCCGCGCTGTCGGACACCTCCCTGATGGACGGACGCCGCGTGCTCAACTTCGGCTCCTACAACTATGTAGGCATGTCCGGCCGCAAGGAAACCATGGAAGCGGCCAAGGCCGCCATTGACAAATACGGCACCTCCGCCAGCGGCAGCCGGCTGCTTGCGGGCGAAAAATCGCTCTACCAGGAGCTGGAGCGCGAGCTGGCGCGCTGGAAACACGCCGAAGCCGCCCTGGTGCTGGTGGGCGGCCATTCGACCAACGTGACCATCGTGGGCAATTTCTGCGGCAAAAACGACCTGATCGTCTACGACGCGCTCTCGCACAATTCCATCCAGGAGGGCTGCCGCCTGTCCGGAGCGACCAGCAAGCCCTTCCCCCACAACGACGTGGCGGCGCTGGAGAGCATCCTGCGCACGCAGCGCCACCGCTTTGCCAAGGTGCTCATTGTCGTGGAGGGCGCTTACAGCATGGACGGCGACATCGCGCCGGTTCCGGAGTTCGTGCGGCTGAAAAAGCAGTTCGGCTGTTTCCTGATGGTGGACGAAGCGCACTCCGCCTGCGTCATAGGCAAGACCGGGGGCGGCGTGGACGAATACTTCGGCCTGGCGCACGACGATATCGACATCAAAATGGGCACGCTGTCCAAGGGACTGGGAACCTGCGGCGGCTATCTGGCGGGCAAAAAATGCCTGATTGATTATCTGCGTTACAGCCTGCCCGGGTTCGTGTTCTCCGTCGGCATCTCTCCGCCGCTGGCCGCGGCGACGCTGGCCGCCGTCCGGGCGCTGCAGTCGCATCCCGAAATCATGGAGAATCTGCGCCGCAACATTGCCGTATTCCTCGAGGAGGCGCACAAGCGCAACCTCAACACCTGCCTCGCCGCCGAGACGGCCATCGTCCCCATCCTGGTGGGCCGCGACGAGGACGCCTTCCTTCTTTCCACGGCGCTGGGGGACAAGGGGGTCTTCGTGCCGCCCGCCGTCTATCCGGCCGTGCCCAAGAATAAAGCCCGCCTGCGCTTCTGCGTCATATCCGAGCACAGGCCGGAGCAAATTATCCAGGCGCTGGATTTGCTGGTAGAGACGGCGGCGGAGCTGCGCATTGAACTGCCGCCCACCGATGGGAAACCCAACGCGGCGCCGTGTGCCTGACAAGGAGGAAAACATTCATGCAGAGCAATTCTTTGGGTGTGCTGTTGCCGGAAATGCGCCTTGACTTCTGGGACGAGCTGTGGCATGGGCAGATTTCCAACGCCTCGGCGCTGGACAGGAGGCTCTCGGTGCTGGAGCTGCCGCTGCGCGCGGACGCGCCCTGCTGCCGGTGCGTGCTGCGCCTGCAGCACGGCGACGCATACCTCAACCATATCTGGCGCTACGGCAGGGACCGCCTGCGCGTGGCGGTGGGCAATCTCCTTCCCCGCGAAGAGCGCGGCGTGGTATACGGCGTATGCCGCCTGACGCCGCGCCATGTGTATATCCTGGCCTGCGCCATGGCGCAGACCGACGCGGACACGCTCCTGGCACGGGCGAAGGAGGATATCGCCCGGCTGGTGGAGGCGCTGGAGAATTATCTGGATTTGCACAGCGAGCTGAAGGAAATCGTCCCCGTCTCTTCCATTCGCGAGCTTGCGGAAACGGCGTCGTAACCCCCTGCCGAAGGCCCCCGCTTCGCCCGCCCTTTCGCCGGAACGCCCCGCGCCTGCCGGCGCTGCGGCCGGAGCGGGGCGCATGCCCGCAAAACGGCGCACGGGCGGCCACCCTGGGCGCAGACGCCCGCCCCCTTTTCCCGGCGCGGCCCGCATCCCTTTTGCCTCTACTACGGCGCGAAGCCGTCATGGCGCCACCGCGCCGGACCGTACCGACAAGGAGGAGTCCTCATGCCGCAGCGTCACTTCAGCCTGGACGATCATTGCCTCTACAGCGTCTATTTTGCGCCGCGCGGCGCGGTGCGCATGACGGTCATGGGCATGCAGATTGCCCAACGCCACCTCAGCGCGTTCGACCGGCTCATCGGCGTGGTGGGCGACGCCGGCTCCGGCAAGAGCATCCTGATGCGCGGCATGTTTCCGGGGCTGGAGCTTTCCAACGACGACAACGGCGTCAACGTAAGGCCCCTGCCCATCCTCGATTTGGACGGGGGCGGCTTTTATCAGCCGCATACCTATCATATCGACATGCGCTTTGAAATGGCCTTTACCCAGGTACACGTGCTGGCGGACGCGGTCAAGGAGGCCATCCATCGCGGCCGGCGCGTGGTGGTGGAGCATTTCGAGCTGCTCTATCCTCACCTGGACATGAACGCGGAGCTGCTCATCGGCGTGGGGGAGGACATCATTGTCACCCGGCCCACCCTCTTCGGCCCGGAACCCCAGGATATCGCCGACATCGCCTTCAAGTCCATCAAATACCGCCGCATGGCGCATACCGCGGAGGACCTGGTGGAGCGCTACCTGTGGGATCCCTACCACGGGGAGTACACGCATTCGGACGTCCATCACGGGTTTGTGCTGGAATTCGATCAGTGCCCGGACGTGGATTTGGATTTGCTGGAGGCGTGGGTGCTCGACCATATCGCGCAGAATCTGCCGGTCTGTTATGTGGACGACGAGCACATCCGGTTCGGAGAAAAGCTGCACCATTGCACCGGGCCGCGCATGCATGTCACGTCGACCGGACAGATTGAAAACTTCCGCGTGCTCAAGGAGTTCCGGTTCGATCCTATCCGCGCCAAATTCCTGCTGGTCGGCCTGGTGGGCGAGCCCACCGGCAACCTGCGGGATTTGAATCAAATCCGGCTGTAAGCCGTTACGGCCCGCGGCGCAGGCGCGTTTTGTTGCATGCGCCTGCGCCGCGGGCGGCGTTTGCGGCGGCCGGGCTTACAAATTACAAATCAATGAATTCCGCAAAGCGCGGCAGAATCCCGATGCCGTCGGGATAGTGGGCGGCAAACTGCGGGATGGCATGGCTGGGGAAGGAATTGCCCTCGATAAACACGGGGCCTTCGGGCGTGATGGCGACGTCCCAGGCCACAAAGCGCACCCGCGGAACCACCTGCGAGGCGGCAAGGCACATATCCACCGCTTCTTTCCAGTACGGAATCGGCGTACCGGGGATAACGGCGCCCGTCATGGGATGGGTCTGGAAACGGTTGCCCTTTTTGTCCGCGCCCACGCCGGATATCGTGCCGGTTTCCAGGTCAATGGGCGCGGCCATGCCGCCTTGGTCCACGTTATCGACCACGCCGCCGTTGCCGATGCGGATGTAGGCGTAGACCACGCCCTGCTTTTTATCGCCCAGCAGCGTCGCGATGCGAAGCGTGTTGACGGAGGTGGGGCACAGCGCCGCAAGCGCGGGATGCTGCACGACGCAGGGCTCCAGCAAATCGATGCCCTGCGCGCGGATGTCCTGCAGAGGCGGAATCCGGCCCTGGCTGTATTTGACGATGCCCTGGCCGCTGGAGCCTTCCAGCGGTTTTCCAATGACGTCGCCGTGAGCGGCGACCCAGGCGTCCAGGTCGTTCTGCGTGGCGTCGCGCAGGTCCAGCCAGTCCCGACGCACCTGCTCGGCAAAGAGGGTGTTAAACTCCGCTTTGTTGTCAAAAAAATGCCAGTACGCTTTGTCGTTCATGCGCGCGACAATGCGGTTGGACGCGGCGCGCGTAATCTGCGTGGCGCGCTGCGCGGGCGTGAGGCGATACATTTCCGCGATTTTATAGTCCATATATCCGGCGCCGTATTGAAAAGCGCAGCGGCCCATATCCAGCAGGAGACCGAGCGTGGCGCGCCCCGTTTTTTCGTGGAGCATGCGCGCCGTCTTCCACATCGCCCGGTAGTCCATGCGCCGCATGCGCTGCAACAGGTATTTGATTTTGCCCATGGAAGCATTCCCTCCGTTTCATCCGCGCCCATAGACGCAGTATACGGTCAGCAGCGCCAGCTGCACCACCATCATCGCCGGCACGCCGACAGAAAACGCGGCGTGCCGGGTCTTGTGCCGGAACACGCGCATGCCCGTCAGGCCTCCCAGCGCGCCGAAGCACGCGCACCACAGCAGCAGCGTCTTCTCCCGCACGCGCCAGGCGTCGCGTCTGGCCCTGCGCTTGTCCAGGCCCATCAGCGCAAAGGCGACGAGGTTGACCAGCGCGTATGCAATCAGTATGCCCCAATCCAGCGCGTTCATCGCGCCGTTTCCCCGTTTCGCAGCTTGACGTTCTCCGCGCCCAGGCAGTCGCGCAGCGCCTGCAGCAGCGCTTCGTCCGCGTCGCACCAGTACCGCTCCGGCGCGCGCAGTGTGATGCGCTCCGTTTCCAGATAGAAAAGCGCCGGCGAGGGACCGGGTTTTCCCTCCAGCAGGGGGAGCGCCCGCTCCATGTCCGCGCGCGCCCGGACGCGCAGATAGAGTTTGGGCGGCGCGGCGGATGAGGCGGGCGGCGCCTGCGCGGGGGACGGAGAGACGTCCTGCGCGGGGGACGGCTTTTCCCCCGTCTTCTGCAGCGGATACACCTCTTCGACAATCAGCTTGGGCGCTTCGTCCTCGTGCATGGACAGCCGGCCCGCCAGCACGACCGGCCGGTCCTGCGTCAATTCCATGCTCAGGCGTTCCCACGTCTTGGGGAAAACCATGCCCTCGATTTGCCCGGTCAGGTCTTCCAGGATGACGAACCCCATCAGGGAGTTGGCGCGCGTGGCCTTGGACCGCACGTCGGCCAGCAGCCCCCCCAGGCGTATGCGCCTGCCGTCGAAGGCCACGCCGCGGTCCTCCCGTTCCGTCAGCCCGTCGATAAACGCGGCGGAGAACTCCATGGCCTCCAGCGTTTCCCGGTACTCGTCCAGCGGATGGCCGGTAATATATACGCCCGTCGTTTCCTTCTCCATCGCCAGCAGCACGCGGCGCGGATGCTCGGGCAGGCGGGGCAGCCTGGGACGGACGCCGGAAGCCGACATGTCGTCTTCCAGCGCGCCAAAGAGCGACAGCTGGCCCGCGACGTTCTTTTTGCGCACCTGCGCCGCCCCGTCCAGGGCCCGTTCGTATACGTCCAGCAGCTGCGCGCGGTTTGCGCCGGTTGCGTCGAACGCGCCGGCGCGAATGAGCGCCTCCACCATGCGCTTGTTGAGATGCTCGTCCGTGGCGCGCTGGGCAAAATCGTAGATATCCCGGAACGGGCCGCGCGCCTCCCGCTCCCGGACAATCGCGTCCAGCGCCGCCGCGCCCGCGCCCTTGACCGCGCCCAGGCCGAAACGGATGGCAGGCCGCCGGGTCGCGGCGTCGAATTCGACGCTGAATTTACGCCCGCTCCGGTTCACGTCCGGCGGCAGGACGGCGATGCCGTGCTTGCGGCAATACTGGATATACTGCGCGATTTTTTCGGCGCTGCCGGTCACGCTGTTCATCAGCGCCGCCATGAACTGGGCCGGATAATGGAGCTTGAGCCAGCCGGTCTGCACGGCGACAACCGCATAGCAGGCCGCGTGCGGCTTGTTAAAGGCGTAGGAGGCAAAGGCGGTCATTTCGTCGAAGATGCGCGCGGCCACGTCCTCGGGCACGCCGTTGCGCACCGCGCCGGGCACAATCACCCGGCCGTCCTCGACCATGCCGTGGATAAAGTATTCCCGCTCCTGCGCCATGACGTCCTTTTTCTTTTTCGCCATCGCACGGCGCACCAGGTCGCTGCGCCCCAGCGAATAGCCCGCCAGGTCGCGCACAATCTGCATCACCTGCTCCTGATAGACCATGCAACCGTAGGTGACCTCCAGGATGGGGCGCAGGCGCTCGTCCGCATACCGGATGCTTTCGGGGTTGTGCTTGCCCTCGATATAGCGCGGGATGGAATCCATGGGGCCCGGCCGGTACAGGGAAATGGCGGCGATGATGTCCTCAAAGCAGTCGGGCTTCATGTTGGCCAGAAACGCCCGCATGCCGCCGCTTTCCAGCTGGAACACCCCGTCCGTATCGCCCTGGCAAATCATGTCATAGACGCCCTTGTCGTCCATGGGAATTTCCTCGGGCTTCATGTCCACGCCCATCTGGCGCATCATATCCAGCGTGTCGCGGATGACGGTCAGCGTGCGCAGGCCGAGAATGTCCATCTTCAAAAGCCCCAGCTTTTCCAGCGTGCCCATGGGGAACTGGGTGGTGACGACATCGTCGTTGGTTTGCAGGGGCACATAATCGGTCACGGGCCTGCGCGTAATCAGCACGCCCGCCGCATGGGTGGAGGCGTGGCGCGGCATGCCCTCCAGCGCGCGGGCCGTATCGACCAGGCGGCGCGTGCGGGGGTTTTCCTCGTATTGCCGCCGCAGCTCCGGGCTGATGGACAGCGCCTTGTCCAGCGTCATGTCCAGCGAAAAGGGAATCATCTTCGCCACCGCGTCCACCTCGGCGTACGGATAGCCCAGCACGCGGCCTACGTCGCGGATGACCGCCTTGGCGGCCATGGTGCCGAAGGTGATAATCTGCGCCACATGGTCCTCTCCGTAGCGGCGGGCCACATAGTCGATGACCTCCTGGCGGCGCTCGTAGCAGAAGTCTGTGTCGATATCGGGCATGGAAATGCGCTCGGGGTTGAGGAAGCGCTCAAAGAGCAGGTTATACTTCAGCGGGTCCAGCGCCGTAATGCCCAGCGTATAGGCCGTAATGGAGCCCGCGCCGCTGCCGCGCCCGGGGCCGACCATGATGCCGTGCTCCTTGGCATAGCGAATGAAGTCCCAGACGATGAGGAAGTAGTCCACATACCCCATTTTGATAATAATTCCCAGCTCGTATTCCAGCCTCTCCCGGGCCGCGCCGTCGTCCTTGGGGTACAGGCGCGCCAGGCCCTCCGCGCACAGCGAGCGCAGCAGGCCCTCCGCGGTCTGTCCGGGCTCCAGCGGATACCGGGGCAGGTGTACGGTGCTGAAATCAAACGCCACATGGCAGCGCCGCGCGATGGCCACGGTGTTTTCCAGGGCCTCGGGCCACTGCGGAAACAGCGCCGCCATTTCCTCGGGGCTTTTTACATACAGCTCGCGCGTGCTCATGCGCAGGCGGTTTTCATCCTCGAGCGTTTTGCCCGTCTGGATGCACATGAGCACTTCCTGCGCTTCCGCATCCTCGCGGCGCAGGTAATGCGCGTCGTTGGTCGCCACCAGCGCGACGCCCGTCTCGCGCGCCAGGCGCACGAGCTGCGGCAGCACCGTCCGTTCGTCCGCCAGGCCATGGTCCTGGATTTCGATGAAAAAGTTATCCCTGCCGAAGATGTCCAGATACCGCGCGACCGCCTGGCGCGCGGTCTCTTCCCGGCCCTCCAGCAGCGCCTGCGGGATTTCTCCGGAGAGGCAGGCGGACAGCGCGATGAGCCCTTCGTGGTGCCGGCGCAGCAGCGAATAATCCACGCGGGGTTTATAGTAAAACCCGCGCGTCCACGCCTCGGACACCAGGCGCGTCAGGCTCCGGTACCCTTCCTGCGTTTCGCACAGCAAAATGAGGTGGTTGTATTCGCGCGCGGCGGAGGTTTTTTCCTCCATATCCTCGCATACGTATACCTCGCACCCGATGACCGGGTGAATGCCGCGCTTGCGGGCCTCCGCGTAGAAATCCACTACGCCGTACATGACGCCGTGGTCGGTGATGGCGCAGGCGTCCATGCCCAGCTCCTTGACGCGGTCCAGCGTCTTGGCGATGGGGTTGGCGCCGTCCAGCAGGCTGTATTCGGTATGCAGATGCAAATGGACAAAGCTGCTCATGGCACGATTATACCACCGAACGGCGCGGAGCAAAAGGGGGAAACGAAAAACCGGGGCCCTCCCGCGCCATGCGCCGGACAGGCCCCGGTACGTGAACGGATGGAGCTACTCGCTCAGCGCGGCGATGAGGCCTTCCAAATCCAGCGCGCCGTCCAGATAGCGCGTGGCCAGGGACCAGCTGGCCACCCGGCCGCAGCGGGGAAAGGTGAGGTAGGGGGCGACGTGTTCGCGGTATCGCGCGATTTCTTCCGAAGAATAGTACTGGCTGTCGTCTCCGGCGTCGCGCAGGCTGACGAGGCGGTCAATCACGCTCTGCTCCTCGCCCTGCTGTATTTGCCCGGCAATCAGCGCGTCATAGCTCGCCCGCCGCAGCGCGTCGTAGTCGAAGTCCTCGTACAGCGCGGGGGCGAAGTGCGGCGCGCCTTCGGCCATCGTCGCGCGAATCAGGTCCAGGGCCGCGTCCCGTTTGTCTGTGCCGGCGCGGACGACCCATACCTCCAGCTTCATGGGGACGTTGGGCGTCTCCCCGAGATAAAAGGGCGTTGTGTTTCCCAGCGGATGGTTGGACGCGTCGCCCACCAGCATGTGCAGGCTGGTGGAACCCGGTTCGTAGAGCGGCTTGGCATGCTCGCGCAGCAGCGCCGCAAGCGCTTCAATCTGCGCCACGCCGTCGCGGAAAACGTCGGTGTCATAGTCAACATGGCCCTCTGCGTCGGCAAATTCCGCGGCGTACTGGCTGATAAAGCCGGAAAGGAGAAAACTCGCCTCGTTCCCTTCCAGCGCGTTATAAAGGAAATAGGTGCCGCGCCGCTGCTCCGGGTCCAGAGAAAAGTACTTTTCCGCCAGCGCATACAGCTCCCCGTAGTTGTGCGGCTCGTCCCCGGCCGTCAGGCCGAGCCTTTGGGAAAGTCCATAGGTATCCTCGCCGAGCCAATACATCGTGTAGGCTGTTCCCAGACACCAGGCCTGTGTGGGCACGCCCAGCATGCGCCCCGACACCGTCACGGCATTGCGGACGGCGGGGTAAAACGCTTCCTCGCCGAAATCGCCCGTAATGTCCTCCAGCAGGCCGGCCTCGTCCAGCTGCTGCAGGCTGAAATCGTCCGTGGCAATGCAGGCCACGTCCCAATCGGTCGTCCGGAGCAAGGTTTCCAGGTTGGTATCGATGCCATTGTCGTCATATTCCGGATTGGTCACCTCTACCGGGCGGTCGGGATACTGTGCCTGGTAAGCCTCCACCGCAAACCAGCGGTCGTTGAGCACATGCAGCGCGTCGTCCTCGGCCAGAGCGGGCAGCGCGTGCATCATCGCGCACAGGCAAAGACAAAGGCACATCATACGCTTTTTCATTCTGCTTCTCCTTTCGCTTCAGGCGTGACCGTCACGACCCATTCTTTCTGAAGCCAGGTGTTTTCGGGCTCTTCGCGCAGCCACTTGCCCTCCGGCGTCACTTCCCAGTTGGCCAGGGACAGTTGGACGTCATAGCTTTGCGCGCGGTCAATGCCGCCCTGCGCCCCGGCGAACTCAAAATAGAAGCGGATGGAGCCGTCCGGCTGGGGCACCTGGTCATAGCCGATTTCGGAGGCGTCCAGCGCGCCCTGCGCGTCCAGCACGCCGTCCGCTACGCATTTTGCCAGGATGATGCGCGCGCCGCGCGCCTCCGCCAGCTCCGCGTAGCTGGGCGCGTCGTCGGGCACGGTATATTCCTTGCCGTAATGCAGGGGATAGCCGGCGGGTTCATGTACGCCCGTGTCCTCGGCCATCAGGACGATATTGGCGCCTTCCGCCGCCTGCATGGTTCCGCTTCCGTACACCATGCCGTCCTTGTAGATGACGTCGTCCAGCGTATAGACGACGTCGCCCAGCCGCGTGGAGCTGCCGGAGAGCGCGATGTCGCCCGTCAGCAGCGCTTCCTCCCTGTCCTGTCCGGCCAGCCAGCCCGCAAGCTGCGCGGTCCGGCTTTCCAGCGCTGCCAGCGCGATACCGCCCAGCAGCGACAGCAGCAGCGCCGCCAGCAAAACCGTGCGCAGGGTATGCGTGCGCGCGGCCCGGCCTGTATCCAGACGCGCCAGCGCCCGCTTCACGCATGTTTCCAGCGCCGCAGGATCAGGCGCATATGCGCGTTGCCATAGTTCCTGTTTCATTCGATTTCCTCCTTCAAAAGCTCCCGCAGCCGCCCGCGGGCCATATGCAGCCGGGACGTGACGGTTCCCTTGGGAACGCGCAGCATCCGCGCCAGCTCGCGCACGCCGTATCCTTCCATATAGTACAGCACCGTCACGGTGCGCAGCTTCTGGGGCAGCGCGTCCAGCGCGTCGCGCAGGGCGACGGTATCGGCGTCGGATTCCCCCTGTTCCGGCAGGCTTGCCACAGGCGTTACACGGCGTTGCCGCCGCTGCATGTTGACGCATTCCCGTATCAGAATGCGCATCAGCCAGGTGTCGAAATATTCTTCACGGCGAAGGGTCGAAAGCTTTTGCCAGGCTCTGAGTACCGACTCGGATACCGCATCCAGGCAGTCCTGCTCCCCTTGAAGATAGCTTCTGGCCACGCGGTACAGTTTTTCCCGCGCGCCCAGAACGCGCTCTTCAAAGTCCTCTCTTGTCACATGCTCACCCTCCTTTTCGTCAAGCGCGCTTACACCCATTAGACGCGCGGCGCAGCGGATTGATTGAGTCGGGGACGGACGTTTTTCGCGCCGTCGCCGCCTGCGCGCATCCCTGCCAGGGGGCGCGCGGCGTGCGTCCATGGCATCATGAAGCGCCCTGTCGACAAGGAAAGGGAGGCCTCCTGCTTATGCATGGGCGCAGGGGCCGTTTCGCGGTGTTTGACGCTGTCGTTGCTGTGTACGGTCTTTCCTGATCACGCGGACACCGGCGAAGCGGCGCCGGAAGGCGTCCTGCTCCGGTGATGCGCAGAAAGCGGATACGGCCGGCGCAGACGACGGCCGGCCCCGACAAGGGCGCGGCCTCGGCCGGCCGTCACGCCCTGTCGGGCCTGGCGGACGATTTCGTTTCTCCGGAGTCTTCCCTGCCGTTTCCGGGATACAGGAAGGTGAGCGTGACCACGGCGCCATCTTCGTTGCGCAGGGCCATATGCATGGTGCCCTTGCTGTAATAGTGCAGCCGCAGACAGGTGTTAATCAGGCCGATATGGCCGTCGTTGCTTTCGATGGAGAGCTGGTTGGCCTCCACCAGGCGAATCTTCTGGCGAAGCTGAATCAGCTGGTCGTCGGAAAAGCCGTTGCCGTTATCGCGGATTTCCAGGATAAACTGCGAGTCCTGGATTTTTCCGGTAATCCACAGCCTGCGCAGCGCGTTTTTGCCGTTGAAGCCATGGTTAATCGCGTTTTCCACCAGGGGCTGCAGGGTGAGTTTGGGCACCGTCAGCCCGCCCAGGTTGTCCGGCACGTCGATGGTAAACTCCAGGTTTTCCTCATAGCGCGCCTTGGAAAGCATCAAATAGTAATGCACGTTCTCCAGCTCCTCCGCCATGGTGGCGGTGCGGGAGCGGGTGTCGGTGGAATAGCGAAGCATCTGCGCGAACTGATCGCAGATTTCAATCACGTCGTAGTTGCCGCTTTCCATGGATTTGGCGCTGATGATGTTGAGCGTGTTGTAGACAAAATGGGGGTTAATCTGCGTTTGCAGCGCGTTGAGCTGCGCCTGCAGGGTGCCTTCGCGCATGGCGATTTCGTTCATGGTGCTTTCGCGCTGCTTGAGCATCAGGTTGTTAAAGGTCAGCTCCAGCTCGTGAATTTCCGGATCGCTGATGGAGGTGACGGTCGTGGACAGCGCCTGACGGATGCTCGCCTCGTCGCCGGGCGAGCGGTCCACCGGCGACTGCTGGACCTTGCGGGTGAGCTTGCGGATGGATTGCGTCAGCTGCATGGAAAACAGGGCGACGAGCAGGAGCGTGGGGATGGTAATCAGGACGGCCGTCCGGACGATGGAGTGGAAGATGTCCTCAAGGCTGGCCTCGATGACCGCCTTGTCCTTGGCGACATACAGGCTCAGATTGAGCCATTCCACGCGGGTGTGCATGACGGACTGGCTGATGCCGGCGTCCTCGTCGCTCCAGTTCACAATCACGCCCTGCGGCATGTCCGCGGCATAATTCAGGGGCGTTTCCGTGCTGGAATACAGCAGCGTGCCGTCGTCAAACCTGACCTGCACGCTGACGTCCGCCTGATGGGCGATGGCCATCATGGCTTCCAGCTCGCTGAATTCGTTGCTGACCTCCAGATAGCCCAGATGGTTCCCGTGGTATACCACGGCCCGCACAATGCCGTATACCGGCATGTCCCGCCGGACGGAGAGGAAATCCGGATGGGCGGCGAGAATATGACGGCTGGTAGGGGAGCGGTCCGCCTCGTCCAGCCAGGGCAGGGAGGAAATGACCTCCTGCGCCCGCTTCGTGCCGCTGGCCAGATAGTCGTCCTTTTCCGGGCGGCTGGTGACAAATTCCCCCTCGCGCGTATAAAAGCTGACGCGGTAGAAATTTTCCACCAGCGGCGACCTGTAAAGCTGCTGCAGCACAATATTGCGGGCGGCGGTGGCCATTTTCTGATCGCCGCTGTCGTCGCGCACAAACTGGTTCAGCGCCGCCATGAAGGACGCGTTGTCCAGCAGCTCCTCCAGCACCAAATCCATCAGGCTGATCTGCTGATCCAGCGCCTCGGACACGGTATGGCTGATGCTGACATACTGCAAATTCGACAGGTCGGAAAAGCTTTCGAAGTTCAGCCTGACAGAATAGGAGGAAAAAATGGCGACCGTCACCAGCATCATGACGGAAAACAGGAGCACCATTTTCATATACAGCTTCATGGTTGCACCGCCTGTCGTATGATGGCACCATTATACCACGCCCGAAAATCCGGCAAAAGCTGCGGCGGCGGGAGAACGCGCGCTGTGCAGTATTTTACCTGTACTTGTGCTGTATTTTGTTATTCGCGACGACAAGGGTGGATTTTTGCATGGCGCGTTTTATATCTTGCTGTGCCGCGGCGGCGTGAGAAGCTTATAATGGGGGTGATAGAAGGCGGGACGAATATCGCCGAAACAAGACCATGATGAAACGAGGAGGCGTCATTGAACATGAAAACCGTAAAATCTCTGAAATGGTTGAGCCTGCTGCTTGTGTTGGCTTTGGGCATACCCGGTTCCGCGCTTGCGTATACCGACCGGAACCTGGAAGCGCCCCGGGCTGAGAACGTCGTCATCGACGGCGATTTGAGCGAATGGGATTTGACGCGCTGCCTGACCATTGACAGCGAAGCGCAGATTATCGATCAGATTGAGCACTGGGACGGCGTCGAGGACTGCTCCATGGAAATCTACGCCATGTGGGACGAGGAAAACCTCTACATCGGCGCGCGGGTCAAGGATGACACGCCCTTTGTCTACCGCGAAGGCTTCCCCCTCGACGAGCTGGACGCCATCATCCTGTTCCTGAGCACCAACCCCGAGGCCGACCCCGACCGCACCGCCTATGAGGCGACCGACTGGCGCATCGTGCAGTCCACCGACGAATATGACTTTTTCAATTTTGTGGACCGCAGCATGGTAGCCGATGACCAGGGCTATGCCACGCAGGGCGAATACGGCGACGAGCTTGTCTTTGACGATTACGAGGCCGCGACCGTGCGCGACAAGGAGTACGGCGGCTGGATTCTGGAAAGCAAAATCCCGCTGCACAACCTGTCCAACGAGCAGATTCCCCAGCTGGTTCCCCAGGCGGGCATGACCATCGGCTTTGATTTCTCCGTTCTGGACGTGGACCTGCCCTGCCCCGGCATTCACAGCCTGCGGATGCAGTCCTCCGCCAACCTGGAAGGCCGCGACCGCACGCCCGCCGATTACGACGTGGACAACAACCCCAGCCTGTGGGGAACGCTGACCTTTGTCGAAGAGTAACTTGAAGGAGGCTTCCTGGAAATGGTTCTGAAACGATTCGGCACAATGCTTCTTGCCGCCCTTCTGGTGCTGAGCCTGCTTCCCGCCGCCGCCCTGGCCGCCCGGAACGAAACGCGGGTCGCCGAGGAGATGGACATGCCCGCCATCATCGAAAGCAAGGACGCGGACGGCACCGTGAACGTATACCACTGGTGGACAGCCGGCGGCGAAAAGGACGCCATCGAAAGCGTCGTCGATGGGTTCTCCAATATTTATCCCAACATCCGGGCCAAGTCCAACGCCATCCCCGGCGGCGCGGGCGGCGCAATGGTCATGAAGGTCAAGGTGCTCCAGCAGGCGGGCAAAAGCCCGGAAACCTTCCAGGCCCACCCCGGCCAGGAAATCGAGCCGTACCTGACCTCCGGCCTGCTGCTCAACCTGAACCAGGTGTGGGACTATGCCGATATCGCCAGCCGCGCTCTCCCCGGACTGGAAGAGCTGTGCACGGCCTCCGACGGCAACAAGTATATCGTGCCCATCGGCATCCACAAGAGCAACGTGATTTTCTACAACATCCATGTGTTTGAAAAGTACGGCGTGGAAATCCCGGACCACCAGAACATCACCTGGGACGAATTCTGGGCCATCTGCGACCAGCTGGCCGCGGCCATGCCCGACGGCGAATACCCCATTGACCTGGGCGACCGCAAGGGCTGGCCCGCCTGCCAGGTGTTCGAGGACATCATGATGGGCACCGACCCCCAGATTTACGAGGACTTCATCAACGGCACTTATAACGTGGAAGACGTGACCACCGTGCTGTCCACCTATGCCCGCCTGATGGAATACGTGGCGCCGGACCATTCCAGCCGCGACTGGTACGAAACCTCCGGCCAGCTCGTAGCCGGCACGTACGCCATGCAGATTATGGGCGCGTGGATGCAGCCGCTCATGACCAGCATGGGCCAGGTATACGGAGAGGACTACGGCGTGTTCACCTTCCCCGGCACGGACAACTGGTTTGGCATGTGCATTGACGGTTTTGTGGTCAGCAACGACTCCGCCGACGTGGAGGCCGGTCTGCGCTGGGCGTACAGCATGTCCACGCCCGAGGTGCAAACCTCCTTCTCCACCCTCAAGGAATCCATTTCGCCCTATACCGACACGGCAGACACGACCTACAACGCGCTGACCCTGCAGTTTAAAAACGAGTTGACCGCCGAGACCACCAAGGTTTTCCCCAGCTTTACCCACGGCACCGCGCTGCCCTGGAGCGCCTCCACCAGCCTGCAAACGCAGATTCAGGAGTTCGCCACCTCGGCAGAACATGACGCGGAGTATTTCGCCAACCGCATTGTCAACATCCTCAAGGAAGCGAACGTGAAAGGAGACTGGAACCTTGTTGACTAAAAGAATGTGGCGGAGGGCTCTGTCCCTGGCTTCGGCCGTCGCGCTGGCATGCACGCTCATGGCCGGCGCGGCCTTCGCCGAAGGAGAAAGTTTCGAACAGCCGACGCTCAACCCCCGTGTAAAATCCATCATCGAGGCGGACGGCTATCAGTTCATCGACCTGAACGACAACGGCGCGCTGGACGTGTACGAGGACTGGCGGCAGGACGCCGACACCCGCGCGGCGGATTTGGTCAGCCAGATGACCGTGCGCGAAAAGATTGCGCAGATGCAGCACCCCACCTTCCTGCCCCGCGCGGACGGTGAAATCCCTTCCTACCTGCAGGAGTGGTGCAACCTGGAGAGCATCGGCATGCTGCTGATTCGCGAGCTGAACAGCGTCGAAGCGGCCGCTACCACCATGAACGTCATTCAGGAATACGCCGAGGGCTCCCGCCTGGGCGTGCCGGTACTGGTCTCCATGGACTCCGTCCACGGCCTGTCCTATGTATCGGGCTCCACCGTGACGCCGCATAACCTGGCCCTGGCCGCCACCCGCGACGAGGAGCTGGTGACCAGGCTGGCGGAAATCGCCCGCGAAGAGCACCTGGCCGTCGGCGTGCGCATGACGCTCTCGCCCGAGGCGGACATCGCCTCCGAGCCCCGCTGGGGCCGCGTCATGGAAACCTTCGGCGAGGACCCCGACCTGGTCACGCAAATGGTGACCGCGCAGGTCGTGGCGTTCCAGAACGGCACCGAGGGCCTCAACAGCGGTTCCATTGTGGCGTGCATGAAGCACTTCCCCGGCGCCGGCCCGCAGATGGACGGCAAGGACACCTCGCCCATCGTCTCCACCGAGGAAACCCTGGAGATTCACCTCAAGCCCTATTATGCGGCGCTGGAAGTCAATCTGGCCGCCGTCATGCCGTACTATTCCGTGCCGCTCACGCTGGACATGGAAAACTCCGCCATCGGCTCCAAGGCCACGCTGCAGGACCTGCTGCGCGACAAGATGGGCTTTGAAGGCATCATCCAGACGGACTGGGGCATGATTTGGGCCATCCAGGAAGCGCTGGGCACCATGACCGGCGAAGAGGTCTCCGATGAAGAGGCCATTCTGATTGGCATCACCGAAAGCCGCGTGGACGGCATCGGCGGCGAAAGCATCCGCCTCATCGACCAGATGGAGCAGTACACCAATGAAGGCAAAATCGACGAGGAGATTCTCACCGCGGCCGCGACCCGCATCGTCAAGGTCAAGTTTGAAATGGGCGTGTTCGAGAATCCCTACTGCGACGTGGAATACGCCGTGTCCTTCGTGGGCAACGAAGAAAGCATGGCCGTGAACCTGGAGGCGGCCCGCAAGGCCATGACCCTTCTGAAGAACGACGGCATCCTGCCCCTGGATCCCGACGCGGAGCAGAACATCCTGGTCTGCGGCCCGCGCGCGGGCGATATGGATTCGCTGGTGGGCGGCTGGTCCTCGGCGCAGGAAGGCCTGACCATCGCGGACGCGGTGGCCGCGTATGCGGGCGAGAACACCACCGTCGTCTATGAACCGGAAGACCTGGAGCGCATCGCCGAGCTGGCGGAGGACGCGGACGTTATCATCGTGTCCGTCGGCGAACCCAGCTACCAGCACGATCCGCCGTGGGGCTATGATACCCTGGAGATTACCTCCAGCCAGCAGGAGATTCTGGAAGTGGCCAAAGCCAGCGGCAAGCCCATCGTGACCGTGGTCACCGGCGGCCGCCCCTACATCCTGACCTGGTGCGACGAAAACACCAACGCCATTCTGGAGGCTTATTATCCGGGACAGCAGGGCGGTATCGCCATTGCGGAAACGCTCTATGGCCTGAACAATCCCACCGGCAAAACGCCCATCCAGTTCCCGCGCGATATGGCGTCGGTCAACAACCAGGAAGGCGACGTGTCCTTTGATCTGGAGAACCCGCTGTACGACTATGGCTGGGGCCTGAGCTACGACGAGTAACGGGGAGACGGGAGACAGGAGCAGGAACACAGAGGAATTCCGGCGCGGCGCGCCCCTGCGCATACCGCCGCGCCCCCTCTCCCGCTCCTGTTTTCTGCAAACGAACGAATGGAGGCACTGCCTGTGGAAGCATTCTCCGAATTTCTGGAAACCATCGGCTACATGACCTTTTCCCATGAGCGGTTCTGGATTGCTCTGGCGGTGGTTGTGGCGGTCGTGGTTCTCTACCAGCTTCTGGGCGCGTTCGCGCCCAAAAGCATTGCGCCGGTGCGCGGCTTTTTCCGGCGGCATCCGCTGGTATGGCTGTTGATTCCCGCCGGCCTGCTGATATACTTCGTCTATGTATCGCTGGGCTGGAACCTGTGGGTGTCCGTGTCCGACTGGGAAGCGGGCAGCCTGGAAGCCAGCTACGGATGGGGCGGCTTTGACAACTATGCCCGCATGTTCACCAGCGATCAGTTCTGGCCCACGCTGAAAAATACGCTTCTGCTCTTCTGCCTGATTCCCCTGTGTCTGCTGCTGGGCCTCGGGCTGGCGCTGATTATGGACCAGGGCCTGCGCGGGACGGCCGTGTTCCGCACGCTGATTCTGCTGCCCTTCGCGCTGTCCTTCGTGGTTACGGGCACCGTGTGGGCCTATATGTATCGTCCGACCGGCGGCGTGCTCAACTCGTTCCTGAGCCTGCTGGGGGTCAACGTATCCGCCGCGATGCGGGAAGGCCATCTGATGTGGGCTTCCTCCAACTCCACCATTATGCTGTCCATCATCATCGCCATGGTGTGGCAGTTCTCCGGCTATGTGGCGGTCATCTTCCTGGCGGCCATCAAGAACGTGCCCACCAACATCATCAACGCCGCAAAGCTCGACGGCGCTTATATGCCCCGGATTTATGGCAAAATGATCATTCCCCAGCTCAAGGGCGCCATGGGAAGCTGCATCACCATTCTGGCCATGTACGCGCTGCGCTCTTTCGACTTTATCGTATCCCTGGTGGGCTACACCACCTCTTCGGCCTGGACGCTGCCCGTCTGGATGTACAACGAAGCGTTCCAGAGCAATAACTTCGCCTATTCCGCGGCCATCAGCTGCTTCCTGCTGGCGCTGGTGCTGGTGCTGATTCTGCCGCTGACTTACTGGACGAACAGGAGGAAGTAAGCGTATGCAAAACGAAATGAACATTGAACGCAGCCGGGAAGGCCAGCAGGCGCAAACGCTGCGAATCCGGCCCCGGTGGCACATGACGGTGCTGCATGCGGTATACTACCTGATTATGCTGGTTTTCCTGGTGTTCTACATGCTTCCGTTCTGGGGAACGGTCATGACCTCCTTTAAGACCAACAGCGAAGTGATGACCTCCACGCCCATCATGCCGCCCTCGGAATGGACGCTGGAGGGCTATGCGAGCGCCATGGAGGAGCTGGGCCAGCCCCTGGGCATATCGCTGATTATTACCCTCTTTGGCGCGACGGGGTCGGTGTTCCTGGGGTCTGTGTGCGCCTACGCGCTGAGCAAGTGGAAGTTCCGGATGAACAACGTGTTTTTCATCGCGCTGGTCGCCGCTACCTACCTGCCCTACCAGGCCATCCTCATTCCGCTGCTGCAAACCATCAACGCGCTGGACCTGTATGACAACGTGTGGGGCCTTGTGCTGGTTCACTCCGTATTCGGCATGCCCATGTGCACCGTCATGATGCGCGGCTACTATGCCGACGTGCCCGACGCGCTGATACGCCAGGCCATGATAGACGGCAACGGCATGTGGCGGATTTACCGCAAGATTGTGGTGCCGAATACCAAAATTGCGACGATTACCGTCTTTGTGTTCCAGTGCACTTCCATTTGGAACGAGATGCTCTTCGCCCTGGTCCTGGGCGGCTACGACTCCAAGCCCGCCACCATCGCCCTCAACGAGCTGGCCGGTACCATGGCGGCCGAGTTTAACGTGCAGATGGCGGGCTCTCTGATTCTGGCGCTGCCGGTTTTAATCCTTTATATCTTCATGGGCAAATACCTCATCAGCGGACAGATGAGCGGCGCTGTGACCGCATCGTAAGAAAGGAGAAGGAGAATGAAACGCATGTGGAGAAAGCTGGCTTCCGTGTTGCTGGCAGGGCTGTTGACGCTCTCGGCGTGCCCGGCCGTCCTGGCAGAGGAAGCGCCGGTGCAGCCGGAGCTGGTGGCGCGGGTTAAGAACATTATTGAAGTGGACGGTTATCAGTTTAAGGACCTCAACAACAACGGCGAGCTCGACCCCTACGAGGACTGGCGGCTGACCCCGGAAGAGCGCGCCGAGGACCTGCTGGGCCGTATGGACGCCACGCAGAAGGCCGCCCAAATGGTGCATCTGACGCTGGTGAGCAAGAAGGACGACTGGTTTACCGACAGCAACGTCGGCTTCGCGCTGGTATACGAATATATCTTCGACAGCGCGACGGAGGCCGCGCAGCGCACCAACGAAATCCAGGAGCTGTCCGAAAGCTCGGCCCTTGGCATCCCGCTGATTTTCTCCATGGACACGGAGGCGGGCGCGGCGTTTGTCAAGGATGCCACCTTCCTTCCCGATGAAATCAACCAGGGCGCCGTGGGCGATCCCGAGCTGGTGGCGCGCCTGAACGAAGTGCTCCGTCAGGAGCTGCTGGCCGTGGGCGTGCGCATGGCGCTCAGCCCCGACGCCGACCTGATTACCGACCCCCGCTGGGGCCGGAACCAGGAATGCTATTCTGAAAACACCGAGGTCGTCCAGGAGCTGATTGTGGCGGCCGTGCAGGCCCTGCAGGTCGGCAGCACCCTCACGGAGGATTCCGTCATCGCTACGGTCAAGCACTTCCCGGGCGCCGGCGCGCAGACCGACGGCGTGGACGGCACGCCTCTGACCATTCAGGAGGATTCCATCGACCTGCACCTGGCCGGATTCAAGGCGGCCATTGAGGCGGGCGTGGCGGCGGTCATGCCGTACGGCTATTCCACCGTGCCCTATCTGGGCGGCGACGCCGTAGAAAACTCTGCGGACCAGTCCGCCGCCGTCATGACCGATTTGCTCCGCGGCGAGCTGGGCTACACGGGCATTATCCAGACGGACTGGGGCCTGAACTTTGTGGGCGCCGCCAACGCGGGCGCGGATATCCTGGGCGGCGCGGGCGTGCGCTCCACCCGCCAGCTTGTCGAGGGCGTGGCCGAGGAGCGCCTCACCGACGCGTGCCGCCGGATTCTGGTGGCCAAGTTCGAGCTGGGCATTTTTGAAAATCCCTATGTGGACGAGGAGAACGCCGCGGCCGTGCTCGGCTCCGAAGAGCATCGCGCCGTTGCCAGGGAGGCCGCGGCCCGGTCGCTGACGCTGCTGAAGTACGAAAACGCCGCTGCGCTGGCGGAACAGAAGATTGTGGTGGCGGGCGAGCTGGCGCAGGACGTGCGCGCGCTCAACAGCGGCTGGACCGCCAAGGACCCCATTGAAATCGAAGGCACGACCCTGCTGGAAGCGTTCCAGAACAAGATTGGCGCGGAGAACGTGACCTACATCGCCGAGGCGGCTCAGGTCCCGGCCGATTTGACCGGCACGACCGCCATTGTGGTGATTGGCGAGGAGAGCGGCACCCATGAGCCGTCCTGGGGCACGGAAACCCTGGAGTTCCCGCAGGAGCAGGTGGACCTGGTCAAAGCCCTGGCGGATGCCGGCGCGAACGTGGTCGAAGTGGTGCTGATGAACCGCGCTTATGTGATGACGGAGATGGTCGATTTGGCCGACAGCGTGCTGCTGGCGTACCGTCCCGGCGTTACCTGCGGCGCGGAGGCCGTCGTAAACGCGCTCTATGGCGAGACGCCCATTACCGGCAAAACGCCCTTCCAGATTCCCCGCACCATGGAACAGGTGCTCAACCAGCGCGAGGATCTGCCCATGGATATCGAAGATCCGCTGTTTGAGTATGGCTTTGGCATTGAGGTGGAAAGCTTCGGCGCCTGACGCGCGGCGCCGGGGCGGAGGCGTGCCGGCAGAGGGCCGCGTGCGGCGGCCGCGCCGGCCCCTCTTCCCCGCAGAAGACCAGCAATCTGCTGTTTGAGAAAGGTGATCATATGGCTTCCATCAGTATCAAGGACCTGAGTGTGTCGTATAACCGGGGCAAAACCTACGTGCTGGACAAGCTGAATCTCGAAGTACAGGACGGCGAGTTCTGCGTATTTCTGGGGCCGTCCGGCTGCGGGAAATCCACGGCCATGCACTGCATTGCCGGGCTGCTGCATCCTGTCCATGGCGAAATCCGCTTTGGAGACGACGTGATGACCAGCGCGAGCGGCCAGGGCAAGGACAAGACGTTTGTGCCGCCGCAGGAGCGCAACATCGCCATGGTGTTTCAGGAGTACGCGCTGTATCCCAACATGACCGTGCGCGAGAACATGTCCTTCGCCCTGAAGACCAAAAAGGCGCCCAAGGAAGAAGTCCAAAGGCGCGTGGACTATATGGCGCGGATGCTCTCCATCGAGCAGCTGCTCGATCGCCGTCCCGCGGAGCTTTCCGGCGGCCAGCGCCAGCGCGTGGCGCTGGGACGCGCGCTGGTGCGCGACCCGCAGGTGTTTTTGCTGGACGAGCCGCTGGGCAACCTGGATGCCAAGCTGCGCGACCAGGTGCGCTATGAGCTGAAGAAAATCCAGCTCCAGCTCGGCATCACCACCATCTATGTCACCCACGACCAGACCGAAGCGATGACCATGGCCGATCGCATCGTGCTGCTCAAGGACGGCCGCATCATGCAGCAGGGAACGCCCGACGACCTGTACGACCATCCGGCCAACGAGTTTGTGGCGGGTTTCCTGGGAACGCCGCAGATCAATCTGTTCTCCTGCACGGTCAGGCGCGGGGACGGCGGCGCCCTGACGCTGGACGCCGGCGATTTCTGCCTCGCCGTGCCCGACGCGCTGAAGGCTTCGCTGGAGGGATATGCGGACCGGAAGGTGGACCTGGGCGTGCGCCCGTCCGACTTTGAGCTTGCCGCGGGCGGCGAAAACGCCATTCACGCCCATGTGGATTCCATTGAGCCGCTGGGCGACGCGTATCTTATCTATGTGCGCGTGGGCGAAAAGGTGGTCGTGTTCAAGTACACCGGGGAGCAGAAGCCGACGGAAAAGGAGCTTTCCCTGGTTCCCAACCTGGCCAAGCTGCACCTGTTCGACCCGGAAACCCAGAACCGCATCAACGCGTAACGATGGGCAAAGCAAGGGGGCGGCATGGCCATGCCGCCCCCAGACCGTCGACAACCCCATTGGGAGGCTGGGAGGGCCGAATCCCTCCCGATGCAATCCGAACCCGGCGACATGCGCGGCGGGTTCGGATGCCTTGCGCAGCCGCCCTTTTCCGGCAGGCCGCCCGCCCTATTCCTGCACATCGGAAAAATACTGCGAGGGCGTTTTGCCCGTGTACTGATGAAACACCTTGGAAAAATACGAGGAGCCCTCATAGCCCACGCAGGCCGCCACCTCCCGCAGGAGCATATTCGGCTTTTCCTGCAGAATCTGAATGGCGGCGTCCATGCGGCAGCGGGTCAGGAAGGTATTGAAAGTCGTGTTCCCGTACTTGCGGAACAGGCGGCTCAGATAGGTCTGTGAAATCCCCAGCTCGTCGCAGATGCTCTGCATGCTCAGGGGCTGCGCATAGTTTGCCTGAATGTACTCCACGGCACAGTTGTAGAGCTCCTGGGCGGTCATCCTGCGGTCGAGCGCATTGTCGCTGTCGAACAGCAGGCTGTAGACGCCCGCCATCAAATCGCCGTACGAGGCGGCGCAGTGAATCATCTCGTCCGTATCCTGCAAAATGTCCGTGAGGCGGTTGTTGATCGGCTGGTGGGCCGTGGCGAGCTGGTAGAGAATCTGGTGGACCATATGCCACACCTGGCGCTGGGAAATCTGTCCGTTTTCCCATTGCACGGCGTGGGAAATGAAAAAATCCTTCACGAGATGCTTTTTGCCCGTGCTGACGAAATAGGCCAGCTGCCGCAGCGAAGCGGCGGAGAGGGTAAGCCTCTCCTCGCGCACGGAGCCGGCGCTGTATTTGAGAATCTGGTGCTTGCCGATTACCGTTTTCTGGTATACCATCTCCAGCGCCTTGTCCACAAAGCCGGCCAGGGTTTTCATCGGCTGCGGCGTGGGGTTGTATACCACCGTCCAGGTCGGCCGGGTGCCCGCCTGCGCCATGAACACGCTCAGGTTCATGAGGAAGTTTTCCAGGGTTTCGTCCTTGGAAATCAGGATATGCTCTTCGTCGTCGCGGCCGCTGAGGATAAAGAAATTGTCCTGCGAGGGCGAAACCAGCCGCGTGGCGCCCAGCTTTTTCGGAAGCCGCATGTTCAGGTTGCCCCATAGCACATAGGCGAAAAACCAGCCTCTGCGGGCGTAGAGCTTGACGGCCGCGGCCTCGTCGTACGGCTGGCGGCAGGCGATGGCCGGCAGGATGGCGGCGGCCTGTTCCTGCTGTTCGCTGTCCAGCTTTCCCTGGATGGTCTGAAGGATGGACGTCATTTTGCTGATGCTGACCGGCTTGAGCACATACTCGTCCACGCCCGCCTGAATGGCGCCCTGCGCGTATTCAAATTCCCCGTAGCCACTGATGATGACAATATGGATATCCGGCTGAAGCTTTTTCGCATGCTTCGCCAGCTCGATGCCGGACATGCCATGCATGCTGATGTCCGTAATCAGCAGATCAATTGCCTGCGACTCTAAAACTTTCAGGGCGGCTTCTCCGCTGATGACTGCGTCCACCACCTGAAACTGCGAAGAAAACTGCTGGATGATATTGCGCGTAAAGCGAAGAGCAGGCATCTCGTCATCCGCAATCAGGACACGGTACATGACAACGCTCCTTCCGCAAATCCTTTTCATGCGTAGTATAGCACATCGGATGGGACGATTCAGCACAGTGCCGGTTATTTTCCCGGCAGTGCCGGATTTTTGTATCCCGGTCAGGAGGCGAAACGCCGCGCCGCAAGCCGCTGCGGCCGGCTTGTGCTGGATTGTTGCTGTGCCCTGACGGGATTTCGCCACTGCCGGGCCTGCCGGCCGATGTATAATGGAAAAAAGCGCAAAGGAGCGGTGCGGCATGAAAAAAGCCTGCGCATGGTGCCTGCTGTGGCTCGTTCTGTGCCTGCCGGCGATGGGGCAGGGCGAAAGCGAAGCCGAAGGCGTGGCCTTTTGGGTAAACGGCGACGCCGTCTACCAGGCGGAAATCGACGCGATGATGGCCACGCTGACGGAAAGCATGGCCCGACTGGGGCTGGACACGTCGGATGCGACGGTTCTTGCGACCATCAAGAGCGTGGCGCAGCAGCAAATCATAGAGGACCGGCTGTTGACGCGCGATATGACCGAGCAGGGGATGTATGAATGGACCGCGGAGGACGAAAGCGCCGTGGTGGCCTCCGCGCAGGCGGCGTTCGACGCGCTGCTGGCCGACTACACGGCCTACTACGCCGGGCAGGAGGAGAGCGGAGAGGGCGGAGACGCGGCCGCGGCGCAGCGCGCCCAGGAAGCCCTGGAGACGGCGGGGTATACGCTCGGCTTTTTTGAAAACTACTATCGCAACGCGCTGGCGTCCGAACGGTACGAGGCATGGCTCATGCGCGGGGAAGCCCCGGTTACGGACGAGGCCGTCGAGACGGCGTACCAGCAGCGCGTGGCCGAGAGCGAAGGCCTGTATGCGCAGGATGTGGAAGCCTTTGAAACGGCGCTGGCCAGCGGGCAGGAGGTCTGGTACCGCCCCGCGGGGTACCGCGCCGTGCTGCAAATCCTGCTGAGCGCGCAAGGGGATACCGAAGCGGAAAAGCTCGCCTCGGTCGAGGAAAAGACGGACGAAATCTATGCCCGTCTGGAGGCGGGCGAGGCCTTCGAAAGCCTGATTGCCGAATACGGCGAGGACAGCGCCTTTGACGACCCGGAGTTTGCCAGGACGGGTTACCAGGTTCACCCGGATTCCGTCCTCTGGGAGGAAAGCTTTGTGCAGGCGGTGTTTTCGGACGCGCTGGCCCGGCCGGGGGACGTAAGCCAGCCGTTGGTGTTCGGCGACAACGTTCACATCCTGTACTACCTGGCGGACGTGGAGGCGGGAGCGGTGGCGCTGACGGACGACCTGCGCGAGGCGCTGCGCGCCGCGCTATACGGCGAGCAGATGGACGCCCGGCTGGAGGAACGCCTGGACAGCCTGCTGGCCGGGGCGGATATTGTCTTTGCGGAATCGGAGTAGGCCGCGGGGGAAACTGAAAAGCGCATGAGCTGTGCTGGATTTTATGCATTGATTCTGATGTAGACTGGTTTTTTTCATTTGCTGTGCTTTATTCTCAAAGCCTGCAGGGAAAGAAAGCGATTATAATATCCTTAGGAGCAAAAGGGGTGTATAGGCGTCATCGAAGGCGAAGCCCCCGCATGTATGCAAAATCATGCGGCAGCAAGCTGTTCGAGGGGGTGAAAAACAAGCGTCGGGGATGACGGCCAAGCTACCCTTGCAAGAACAATGAAAGGAGTCTTGTCACCATGAAGAAACTGGTTTCCTGGCTGCTGGTAGCCATGATGTTGGCTTCCGTGTTCGCGGTGTCCGCCGTGGCAGAGGAAAGCGTCATCAAAGAAAGCGTCTCTGGATTCTACTATATTGAGGCGGAGGGCGAGCAGGCAAAGCTCAGCGCCGCGTCTGCGGAGAAGTTCATCCAGGTGGACGGCCTGTACTTCAAAGACCTTAACGGCAACGGCGCGCTGGATGTCTACGAGGACTACCGCGCGGACGTGACCGACCGCGTCAACGACCTGCTGAGCCAGATGACGCCGGACGAAAAGGCCGGCACGCTCATCTTCGCGTGCATCGCGGGCAGCAACGGCTCCACCGTGACGGATTTCAACATGGCCGTCGACGGGTTCCATGATTCCGCGGCCAGCTCGAAGGTTATCTCCGCGGAGCACCCGGGCATCACGACCATGGAGCCGGTTGTCGTCATCGACAACGCCACCTTCGTGCCCACCAAGTATCAGATTCAGGAAATGGGCGTTACCACCTACATCGCCGCCCTGACCGGCACGGCCAAGGACCAGCTGAACCTGTTCAACGGCCTGCAGGCGATGGCGGAGGATACCCGCCTGGGCATCCCGGTGGTCTTCTCCGGCGACCGTTCCTACAATACCTGGGGCGGCCAAATCGACATGGCGCACTATGCCCTGGGCGTGGCGCATGACGAAGAGCTGCTCTATGACCTGGTGTCCGAATACGCCAAGGAATCCGTAGCCATCGGCTATCATCAGGTTTTCCACGGCTACGGCAACGAAATTGGCTCCTGGTATGGCGACGAAGTCAACTACATCGCCAAGATGGCCGCCGTCGAGACCCGCGCCTATGACGACAACGGCTTCAACAGCCATTCCAAGCACTTCATCGCCCGCGGCGGCCGCAATTCCTATACCGCGGCGCGCTCCCCGGCCGACCTGATTGACAGCTGGATGGTGGGCTGGAAGGCCGTTGTGGATGCCGGCACGCAGTGGATTATGACCAACAACAACGTCGGCGTCACCGGCAACACCCTGCAGACCTACATGGACAAGGATACCTACTCCCTGCTGCGCGATGACCTGGGCTACGAGGGGATCATCTGCCTTGACTGGCCGCTGGATATCTCCAGAATCATGGGCCTGACCGGCACCACCTCCGACGGCGTGGATGTCTCCACCCTGTCCGCCGTGGAGCGCTACGCGCTTATCCTCAACACCGGCATCGACGTGTTCTCCTGCTATGGCGCCATGCCCGGCACCGACATCGAAGCCTACTCCGAATGCTCCAACCGCGCCTTCCCGGCTCTCATCGTCGAAGCCGTGAACCAGGGCCTGGTGACCGCCGAGGACTTCGACGTGCATGTCGGCCGCGTGCTGAAGAACAAGTTCGATTTGGGCATCTTCGAAGATCCCTACTCCGATTGGGAAGCGGCGCTTGAGCTGATTGGCAGCGACGAATACAAGGCCGCCGACGGCGACATCGTCCCGCTGGACAATGAGACCATCAACACCCTGCGCCGCTCCGAGATTACCGAGATGGAAGAAGAGCTGATGGTCAAGTCCACCATCATGCTCAAGAACGACGGCACGCTGCCGCTCGCCGAGGGCGCCAAGATTTACAGCGACAGCAATAACTCCAACATCAAGGAAGCGGACGCCGCCGCGCTGGCCGCCTACGGCACCGTGGTGGAAACCATGGAAGAGGCGGACGTGATTGTCTACCATACCACTTCCTTCGACGAGAACTTCGACTACATCGTGGAAGACTCTCAGGCCGCCGGCAAGCCCCTGGTTCTCATCTATGAGGGCACCGTGGGCCGCAGCGGCGGACAGGGCGAACCGTACTGGGCGCAGGTGTCCGTCAGCAATGCTGTGCTCATGCAGACCTACAGCAACACCCCGGACCATGGCTCCTCCGTCGGTTCCTTCTACCGCTATGCCACGCCTTCCGTGACCGCCCAGATGCTCTTCGGTCAGAAGGATCCCGGTGGCAGCACCGTGTTTGAAGTGCCCTACACGGCGGAAGACGCGCACGTTGCCTGGGGCGAGCTGCAGATGGATATCGGCGTGGACGAGCCGACCCGCCTGTACATGGCGATGCTGGCCAAGGAGAATCCGACCATCGTCATGCCCAACAACCTGGGCGATGTGCTCTACACCACCGACTTCGGCATGAGCTATGCCAACCCCGCGGACATTGAGCTGAGCCTGCTGACCGTGCCGCAGACGAGCGAAGAAGTGGTCACGGAATCGAACTGGGGTCCTCGTACCAGCGTCGTGGTGTCCAACGCCGTGCAGAAGGCCGGCGAGCCCTTCGAAGTCTGGTTCGTTGCCAAGAACAACGGCGGAGACGGCCATGTGACCGCGCAGATTACGGAAGGCGATACCGTGCTGGCGGAGAAGTTCGTGGCGCTGGATGCGGGCCAGTTCCGCGTCATCACCCTGGAGCTCACCCTGGATGCGGGCGAGCATGAGATTGCACTGGGCGACATGACCACCACCATCGTTGTGGAATAAAAACGCTTTACAGTGCCGGCGATTTGGGTTATCCTGTTTGTGGGGCGGGTTCGCCCGCCCCACGCGCCTTTTTCCTTTTTGTCGATGATGAGATAAGAGGTGAACATGATGAAAAAACTGCTGCGACTCCTTGCCGCCGTTATGGCCCTGACCATGCTTGCTGTGCCCGCGTTGGCCGAACAACCGACCGCGACCGCCTACAAAGCCACCGAGCCCCTTGTCATCGACGGCAATCTGG
>DVFI01000036.1 GCA_018713305.1 Candidatus Avichristensenella intestinipullorum | reverse complement strand
GTCGTCGTCGCCGTCGTCGCCGCCGCCCGCGCAAAGGTCATGCTGTCGCCCGACTCATCCTGTCCCAGCAGGGTACCGTCCGCCTGCAGGGTATATGGAAGGGAACCGTTGCCGTCATCGATCAGGATTTGTCCGTCCGATTCCACCCATGTGCAAGGATAGTTTTCGCCGTTGACCGTCTGTACGCCCGTTCCGCCCGCCTCCAGGCGCATGGTCATGGACATGCCCAGCTGCGCCAGGTCCTCGTATGCAGTGCCGCCGAGCACAGCGGAGACCAATTCCCAATCGCCCTCCACCGTCGCGCCCTGCGCGATTGCCGGCGCGGCAAAGAGCAGCAACGCCATGAAAATCCCCAACATCCGTTTCACAAGCAGTCCTCCTTTTATTTTTGTTAAACGGTCCCCTCTACCGTTCACAATCGTTTGGCGCGCAGCGGTAGAGCGCGCATGGCATATTTAGCGCCGGGAACGAAAACCGCCGAAGCTTAATTGGGCGTCAGCTGCGTCCAGCCGTCGGGAGCGCTGCCGACCGAGCCGAAATAGAACTCATCGCCGTTTTGGAAGACCGCATCGTACGACGTGCTTGCCTTGATGGTGTCGCCATCCACCGTGGTGTATTCCTGCTGATCGTAGATGTAATCGCTCCAATCGTTCGCCCAATCGTCGGAGGTATAATAAGAAGTGGAAGATTCGTAATCGTTCATGTAGGTCTGCGCCTGCGACTCCGTCATGGCGGCGATCTGGTTTGTCTGCTGGAGCATGATCTTATTGCGGATGTCGCGGCCATACGCCTGCTTCATATAGGTGAATTCGTCGTTCTGCATGAGGTTATCGAGGATCATGTTCGCGTCGTCCTTGTACTGATCCAGCGTCGCTTCGTCCGGCGCGATAAAGAACGTGCACATCGGCACAGTCCAGGGCCGGTCTGTGTTCGTCACGTATCCGTTATTGGTGGTGTATTCGATACAGATGCACAGGCACTGCGCATCCGCCACGTAGCTGTTCCCATCGGCCGCCGTAAAGCGGTAGCGGCGGAAAGAGGCCGTGCCCTCATAGTTGCCCGCCCACACCGAATAGCCATACGGCCCGGCAAGGGATTGAATCCCGCTGACCATGCTGTCCAGATAGGCCTTTGCGGTCTGTTGCAGCAACGATTGAATCGAGCTGTCCACCGGCGTTTCCTGAATGACCACGCCCCCCGTTCCCAAAACGCCGTTGAAATACGCGTCCAGGAATTGGCCCGCGTTTTTATAGCCGAGGTAGGTAATATAGGTTTGCATGTCGACGCCCTCGTAGAGTGGCATCAGGCCCAGGCTGTCCGGGGACTCCAGATAGTCCTGCGCGGTCTGGACGATGATTTGCGCCTGCCCGTCCGGGCTGGTAAAGAAGGCGGTGGCCAAGCAGGGGTTTGTGGTGCTTACAAAGCCCCAGTTGGTTTGCAGCTGCGCCGTCCAGCCGCGCGGCAGCATGGTATCCATGACGGCCACGCCGGTGGCGGGGTCGGTCAGCGTGACATACGTGCCATAGACGCCGGTGGGCTCTGCGCCGTCATCCGCCTGCGGAGGCTCCAGCTGCGGCGCCAGATCCGATGGAGTGATTGCGCGGGCTGGGGTTTGCGGCAGCCCGCTTAGCAGTGTTACGGCCAGCAGGGCACAGAGAATCGCGGTTTTATATCTGAGCGTCATACTTATAAACCCGCCTTTCTGCGAAAGGGACCAATGGGGTTATGAAACCCGAGGAGCTCTTTCGCTTATCACAATTGATTGATATACTGGATTCAGTAGAGTCGGTATACTACAGAACCCGAGGAGGTGAGTGGCGGGGCTGCATAGCGGCAAACCCCGCATTTTTATATGGTGTCGGCTGTCCGTTAAGGCATCAATGAATGGCGCAAAACCGTAGCCCGTAAACTTATCTCTTCCGAAGTTGACTCGATTTCGCCGGACAGCCAGTCCCTGCCGACTCTGCAATCTCTTGCAGGAGGGATCCCATGTTCAAAATCTTCCGCAAAAACTGCTGTGGTCTGGATGTTCACAAGACCTGGATCTATGCCTGTATCGGCATCACCGATGCAAATTCCCGCACCGAGTACTTTCAGGCTCGCTTCTCGGCCTTTTCCAAGGGCTTGCAGGAGCTGTCCCACTGGCTTGACAAGTACAACTGCAAGCAAGTCTGCATGGAATCTGCCGGCAAGTTCTGGATTCCCGTCTTCAACATCCTCGAAAAAACCTGTCTGGTGACTTTGGCTCACCCCAAATACACCAAGCCCCAGAAAGGCAACAAGACTGACCGCAAGGATGCCAAGTGGATTTGCGACCTGTTCATGTGCGACATGATCAAGCCATCCTTTATCCCGCCGCCAGCCATTCGCCATCTGCGCGACCTCGTTCGTTACCGCGGCAAGCTGACGAATATGCTGACCGGCGAGAAGAACCGTGCTCAGAATTGCCTCACCGTGTCCAACCTCAAGCTGGATGATGTGTTCGCTGATGTCTTTGGCAAATCCGCTCGTTCCATTACCGAATACATCCTTGCACATCCCGGCGAACCTTTCGACGTCGCACAGTTCGTGGACAGGCGCTGCAAATCTCCTCTATCTGAGATTCAGGCCGCTGTAGACGGCGCCATTTCCCCTGAACAGGCCGTGAAGCTACGTCAATGCCTTGACCATATCGACCAACTTCGCCTACTCCGCCAGCGCCTGGAGCAGGAGATTCTCCGCATCTGTGAACCCTTTGCAGATATTCTCCAGCTCCTGCGCACCGTTCCCGGCCTCGGCAATGATCCTATGACGGCGATTGCTGTCCTTTCGGAGATCGGCGGCGACATGTCCGTATTTCCAACAGCCAAGAACCTGTGTTCTTGGGCTGGCTGTTGCCCAAGAAATGACCAGAGCGGCGCAAAGGTTAAGTCCTCTCGCATTTCCCGTGCAGGCTCTTACCTTAAACCTCTTCTGGTTCAGGTGGCCAACGCGCTCATCCATTCCAGAAAGCATCCTGAATTTGCTGAACGCTATCGCCGCATCAAGGCTCGTCGTGGCCACAAGAAAGCCATTATCGCTGTGTGCAAGATGCTCCTGACCGCTATCTGGAACATCCTGTCCAAGCTCGTGCCTTACTCTCCTGCTGGCTTTCTTTCGACTTCGCACGACCTACCTCCCTCTAAATCCCTTACCGTGGCGCAGGGCCTTTCCCTTTTGCGCCGTCGCGGCTTTATTCTCACTGACGACCCGCTTTCTGCCCCTTAGCTTCTCTTCCCTCCTCTTTTCGCCATCTTTCTTGGATGGTTTTTTCCTATGCCTTCTTGAGGTGCGAGTGTGTGCGTTGTTTCAAACTTCCGCCTCCTTTGCAATGCGTTGAGTTCTTTGCGACGCGCCGCTGCGCCGAAACCGCCATCCTCGCGCTCAGGCCTGCGTGCACTCGTCCACGAGAAAGACCATGTTTTCAAGCGCCGCGCACAGCCGGGGATGGTGGATCACAAAGTGAATCGGGGGCGCTTTGCATTTGGATATGCCCACCCACTTTCCCTTGCGGATAAAGATTTGCAGGTTGTGAAACGCGCTGCGCCCGACTTCCCGAGCCGTGTAGCGGGGGTGATCCTGCGCAAACGCGCGCGTCAGGCGCAGATGCTCCCGGTAGTCGGCATCATCGTAGCGAAGTTCCGCGTCGCAAAACAACCCCGACAGCGCCAGCGAAGGCGGTTCGGCCTCAAACGCCGCCGGCGAGAGCACCGGAAACTCCTCCTCATACGCGCCGTTTTCCAGCAGCGACGCGACGAACGCGCGGCTTCGCGCGAACGCGCGGCGTATGTTCTCGCGCACGGAGGGGGAAACGCCGTTTTTTTCCAGAATGCTGGCGAGGCACTCGTCCGAGAGCGTGTGCGGCGGAAGCGCGGTCAGCACCGCGCGGTATTCGCCGGCTTCTTCGTGCGCGTCCGCGAACAGAAACGAGCTGTACGCGCTTTCGGAGGCGTCGCGATAGATGTCCATTAGCGGCTGCGCCGCCTGCAAGATGGCCTCTGCCCGCCTTCTGTAATAGGACAGGTCGCCCTTGGCCTGCGAAAGGAGGTAGCGCCCGTGCGCAAAATCCCCGGCGATGCACTCGCCCTCCACCGCCGCCGAGCCGGAACAGAACAGCAGATGGCCGTACACGCCGTTGTGCCTGCCGCGCAGATACCAGGGAGAAATCTGCCCCGTCATGTACAGGGGAATCCAGCTCTCCAGCCCCAGCATCATCTCCGCGTAGGGACGGTTCAGCTCGTGCACCATGTCCAGATGCAGGCCCTTTTTCAGAATGGCCGCCAGCCCCAGCATCCACTTTTTGGAAAACTCCATGTCCCGCGCCAGTTCTTCCATGGGCATGTCGCTGCACATGAACACGGGATCGCGGGATCGGGAAAGCGCGGTGCTCTTGAGAAAGTCCAGGAGCGCCTGGCGGAAATTCTCCAGCCCGTAATAGGTCTTGGACGACGGAAGTTGAAACGGCACGGTGGGAACCTTCAACGAATCAAACCGGACGGCGCGGATGTAGTCGTTCAGGTCGAACCCGTCCAGCTTTTCCAGAAACGAGAAGGTGGAGTCAGGCTGCCCCGCTTCGCCGTTGAGCAGCCACTTTGCCAGAGCGGCGCAGCAGGAGGCGTCATCCTCCAGCGCCTCCGGTTCCACGTCCAGCAGCCGAGCCAGAGCGGCGCGTTCGGTCGCGCTCCGGCACCGCCGCGCCGTGTAATTGCCCACCGCCCGTGCGAACGCGGCGGGGTTTGCCGGGGTGCGCTTTCCCGCGCGGATGCGCGATAAATAGGAAGGGTCAAAGCTCAGCGCCCGCGCCATCTCGCCCGACCGGAGGTGCAGCACGTTGACGAGCAGGTCGAAATTGGCCGCCAGCCGAGCCTGGCCGTATTCCTCGTACCCCAGCGCTTTGCGCAAATCGCTCAGCACGCCTTCCTGCGTCAGCGTTGGATCTCCCTTCTGCTCCGCCAGCGACGCAATTCCCTTCGCAAGGCGCGTAAGCGACTCGCCGCCGGGAGCGGGCGTTCGCTCTGCGCTGCGGTAACGGCTGATCACGGCGGGGGAAAGCCCGCAGGTGGACGCAAGTTCCAGGGCGGTGACGTTCAGCCGCCGCAGGTATTCGTTGAGCAGCTCGTGAAATTGCACGGCGACTTCCTCCTTTCCCGCCCGCGTAGATGTAGTGGATGTATAGCCATTTTCATTATACCATCTGTTTGCGGGGCACGGCCGATGATTGACAATCAGTCAGTGACATTTTGGTAAAAACTCTTAACGAGAGGTATGCTCCCGAAGCCGCTCTTACATCTTTGCGATGGGGCGGCGGCAAAAGCGGGGGGACACAAAGCGCCTTGCCGGGGCCTTGAGCAAGCGAGGCTGCTTGACAAGGGAGCAAGCGGCCAATCCGCGCAGATCCGGGAGGCAGGCCGCGCCGCCGGAGGAGCCTGGATTTGTCCCTTGCGGCGCGCAGGGGGGACTTTGTGCGCTCTGCGCCGCGTGCAGCGCAGGGAGCGCGCATTGCCAGCCGGCGGGGGGGGGAAGATTTCTGTTCGCGCGCTACGGCGGTCTGAGCAAGCGTTTTCTATTATTTATAATAAACTCGATCGTCTCAAGAGAAGCGCGCAGGGCGGATTTTTGGGCGGCGAGGCCTGGCCGATACCAAAGGATGAAGCGCAGGGCGCAGCAAGACGGCCGGCCTTTGGAAGGCAGACAGGCGCTTCTGGCTCAGACGCGCCGGCATAGAGCGCTCCTGCGCCGGAACGCCGGACATCGCGGCGCGGTCGGCGGTTTGAAAAACGCAACGGGAACTCCCCGCGACATGCCCTGGACGCCTCCGCGCCGCGCGCGATGGGGCGAAGGGCGAACGGCGCAGCGAGAGCGCTCGACGGGCGACCCTGCGCAGCGGAGGTGGGGCGCTTGAGCGCGTCAACCGCCCAGAAGGGGCAGCGCGTAGCAAAACAGCGCCTGGTTGATCGCGTGGACGCTGCAGATGCCGCGGGCGAGGAAGTAACTTGCGACCTCCTCCTCTTTGCAGGGCGCAACCCCGGCCTGGCCGAGCATCTCGCGCATCCGGGAGGGCGCAAGTTCCAGGGCGACGGCCAGGGCGAGGGCGGTCTGCGCAGAGATGGGGCGGCCGGAGGCCAGGCCGTCAAACGCGTCGCGGCTGAGATTGGCCTTTGCGCGGCAGGCGACGGGCGTCAGTTCGCCCCGGGCGACCTTTTGCAGCAGCGTCGCGCCCAGCGCCCCGGTCGGATGCGCCGCCGGTTCGGCGCGGGGAGCGTCGCCCCTGCTGCGGCCGGCAAGGCCGCTTACGTGCGCCTCGAGATCCTTGCGCAGCGCATCGTCCAGTTCGAAGCGATCGCCAAAGAACGTGACGAGGTAGACCGTCATGTCGTTTTTCTGCAAAAACGCCTCAATCGCCTCGACGGCCACCTGGATCGCCTGCGCCTTGGGGTAGCCGTATACGCCCGAGGAGATCAGGGGAAAGGCCACGCTCGCGCAGTCATGTTCTCGAGCCAGCCGCAGCGAATTGCGGTAACAGGAAGACAGAAGCGCCCGCTCGCCGTGCCCGCCGCCCCTCCAGACTGGGCCGGGCGTATGGATGACATACCGGCAGGGGAGGCGGTACCCGCGCGTGATCTTGGCCTGGCCGGTGGGTCAGCCGTGCAGCGCCGCGCATTCCTGCAGAAGTTGCGGCCCTGCCGCGCGGTGAATCGCGCCGTCCACGCCGCCGCCGCCCAGCAGCGTGGTGTTCGCGGCGTTGACGATGGCGTCCACGGCCATCCGGGTGACGTCGTTTTGAACAAACAACAGGGGCATCGAAGTCATCCTCCTTTGGCAGGCTGCGAGGGTCACTGAGGGCGAACCTCCATCTGCGCGAGCGCATCGGCGAGGATCTGTTCGGGGTCGTTGGCGGGGTTGAGCCAGTCCAGGGCGCGGCTCTGCGGCAGGATCACCGGCATGCGATCGTGCAAAAAGGCAATCTCTGGCGCTGCCGGCCGGGTTAGAATCACAAACGCTGCCTCGAGCCTGTCTTCGCGCTTCTCCAGGCGATAGATGCCCGCCAGATAGAACATTTTGCAGCCCCGGGGACGCAGGGCGTGGCGGACGCTCGGGTTCGCGCTCCTTTGCCATTCGAAGTAATCGCTGGCGGGAATCAGGCAGCGTCGCCGGAGCATGCCATCGCGAAACAGGGGTTTGGCGGCGGCGGTTTCGCTGCGGGCGTTGATGATCGGCCGGCCATGGCCGCGCGCATAGCCCCAGCGCATGGCAAAGGGGCGCACTTCCCCCGAGCGGCTGTTGGCCAGCGCGGCGACGACATCCGTCGGAAAGACCTCGCCGGCAGTCTTGACCGACGCCAGGGCGTTTCTGCGCTCAAGCTGCGCAAAGATGTCCCGCAATTCCTCGGGGACGTCCTCCCCGGAGATGTGATACCGGCCGCACATGCCTTTTCCCCCTGTCGCGCGCAGTGTTGACTAGATACTGTCGACAATAGTCAAATCAACGTACTTACCCAGAGAACAATGCATCGAATTTGCACTGCTGCGACGAATGAAGAGGTGAGTTTTGCGTACCGCGTCGCGATACCGCGCCAGCGTTTCAGGTGG
>DVFI01000035.1 GCA_018713305.1 Candidatus Avichristensenella intestinipullorum | reverse complement strand
AAGATGCTTTACACTCCGGGCGTTTTGTCAAAGAGATTTTACAGGGCGAGCCCCCGGGACATTGTCAGGTACATCGCATGGACAATCCTGTCCAGGTTCCGGGTGTCCTCCTCTGTCCAGTGCCGCAGCATGCCCATGGTGGCCTGGCAGTGATAGCGAATCAGCGTATCCTGCTCCACGGCGCCATAGCTTTCAAAGGCGTCCTGCGTCGAGGCAATGCGGCGGAGCAGGGCATGTATGTTCTGCATCAGCAGCGTTTCCAGCTCTTTTCCATAATTGGAGGTAAGCCCCTTTTTCATGGCGGGCCGGGCATTGACGGCCGTGGTAAAAAAGCATCGCAGCTGTTCCTCCATATCCGTGCAGCCTGCGAATTTGAGGAACCACTCGTTCTTTTTCTGCTCCATCATCCACTGGAGCAATTCGGGGATATCGGCAAAGTGGTAATAGAACGCCTGTCTGGTAATATGACACGCATCCACAATGTCTTTTACCGTAAGCTTCTTCACTTTTTTGTCGAACAGAAGCCTGCCGGTCTCCTGCGCAATCTTCTCCTTCATATCAACTGCCATGATCTGTCATTATATCACTTGTAGACGGCTGCGTCTACTTTTCCCGCGCCCAGGCCCTGCCGCCGGCCGGGACGGCCCCGGGCAGCGCGGCCGGAGGGTTTGCCAAAGCGTTTCGGGTGTTATACAATAGAAGCACTCCCGGAAGGTTCCGGAACGCCTGGAAGGAGAGGGAAAAACCGTGCTGCGCTATGAAACGCTGTCGGACGCGCTGGTCCGGCAGATGGCCCGGGAAAAGCAGGAGGGGACGTTTGCGCGCGTAGGGGTGGACGACCGGCAGGTCATTCGGCGGCGCCGGGTGGAGGCCGACGAGGCCACGATATGGCGGCCGCCCTTCGTGCATGACGTGGACAAAATTCTGCACTGTCCCTACTATAACCGGTATATTGACAAGACGCAGGTGTTTTCGCTGGTCAAAAACGACGACATTTCCCGGCGCAGCCTGCATGTACAGCTGGTATCCCGAATCGCGCGCACCCTGGGCGCCGCGCTGCATCTCAACCTGGATTTGATTGAGGCCATCGCCCTGGGGCACGATATCGGCCATCCGCCTTTCGCCCACACGGGCGAGACGTACCTGGACGAGCTGTACCATGCGCATACCGGCCGCCATTTTTCCCATAACCTGCATTCCGTGCGCGTGCTGGACGAAATCTATCCGCTCAACATCAGCCTGCAGACGCTCTCGGGCATCGCCGGGCACAACGGGGAAATGGAACAGGAGGTCTACCGCCCCGTCCCCGTCGACAGCTTCGAGGCGTTCGACCGCATGCTGGAGGAAGCCGCCGCCGACAGCACCCTGGCCGGCAGGATTCAGCCCTCTACGCTGGAAGGGAGCGTGGTGCGCGTCGCCGACATCATTGCCTATCTGGGCAAGGACAGGCAGGACGCGGCGCGGGTCGACGTGGCGCCGGAAGGCGCGTTTGTCAGCGGGGACATCGGCTCGCTCAACGCGGAAATTATCAACAACCTGGTGGTCAACCTGATTGAAAACAGCTATGGAAAGCCGTATCTGAAGCTGGATGCCCGCCATTTTCAGGCGCTCCAGGCCGCCAAGCGCGAAAACTATGCCATCATTTATGAAAAAGCGGCCGCGCATGCGCGGCTGGACAGCACGGTGCGGCCGATGATGCGCCAGCTCTATGAACGCCTGCTGCACGATTTGCGTCACGGCCATACGGCTTCCCCCATCTTCCGGCACCATATCGGCTACCTGGCGCGCTCGCATTACCGCAGGCAGGCGCCCTACGAGGAGACGGAGCCGAACCAGATGGTCGTGGACTACATTGCCAGCATGACGGACGACTACTTCGTGGACCTGCACCGCTATCTGTTCCCGGACAGCCCGTATCGGGTGGAATACCGCGGGTATTTTGCCTGACGGCCGGCGCCGATTTGCACAAAGGAGGGAATACCATGTTTGAGGCCATTCTTCAGGCCATTGCCGCACATGAACGCATCATCCTGCACCGCCATACCCACCCGGACGGCGATGCGCTGGGCAGCCAGATTGGCCTGAAACACCTTCTCCGGGAAAACTTTCCCGGCAAGCAGGTATATATGGTCGGCGACGGCGCGGGACGGTATGATTTTATGGAAGATTCCGTGATGGACGACGTGCCGGACGAAGCCTATCGCGATGCCATGGCCATCATCCTGGATACGTCCGCGCCGGGGCTCATCAGCGACGGGCGCTATGCGCTGGCAAAGACCACCGCGCGCATCGACCACCACCTGTTCACCGGGCAGATTGCCCAGCTGGAGGCGATAGATACCGGCAGCGAAAGCTGCTGCGGCCTGATTGTCCGGCTGGCCATGGAGCACGGCCTGCGGCTGACCCCGGTGGCCGCCCAATCGCTCTTTATCGGCATGGTCACCGATTCGGGGCGCTTCCGCTACGACGCAACCAGCGCCCGCACGTTCCGGCAGGCGGCCTGGCTGCTGGAGCAGCAGCCCCTGGATGTGAGCGGAATATATCGCAACCTGTATGCCAGCGATTTTGACCAGGTACGCCTGCGCGCGCAGTTCGTGCTCAACATCCGGTTTACCCCGCATCGCGTCGCCTACCTTTACACCACTGGCGAAGAGCTCCGGGCGCAGGGGTTGGACCCGTTCGTCATCTCGCGCGCCATGGTCAACACCATGGCCGATATCCGGGGGGTGGACGTTTGGGTGAGCTTTACGGAGTCGGAGGAAGGCGTGCTGTGCGAGCTGCGCTCCGACCGGCGCAACATCAACCCCGTCGCCGTCCAGTACGGCGGGGGCGGGCATGCCAAGGCCAGCGGGGCCAGGGTAAAAGACCGTGCGGAGGCGATGGCCATGCTGGCGGATTTGGACGCGATGATGGAGGAAGGCTGATGGGCGCGCAAACGGACAACCGGGCTGTCATGGAAACCATTCTGCAAAAGATTCGGGAGGCGCCGCGCATCATGCTGTTTCGGCACTATCGGCCGGACGGCGACTGCGTGGGCGCGACCAAGGGCCTGCAGGAAATCCTCCGCTGCACCTACCCGGACAAGGAAGTCCTGCTTATCGACGGCGAGCGCTCCGACTACCTGGCCTTTCTCGGCCCGGACGATGCGCCGGTTCCCGACGAGGTTTACGCCGACGCCCTGGGCATCGTGCTGGATACGGGCAACGCCGCGCGCATTTCCAATCCCAAGTACGCGCTGTGCCGGGAAATTATCAAAATCGACCATCATATCAACGTGGAGCCCTACGGCGATTATAACTGGGTCGAGGAAGAGCGCAGCGCGGCGTGCGAGATGGTCGCTGCGTTTTACGCGATGTTTCGGGAGGAGCTGAAGCTGAACCGGCGCGCGGCCACCTGCCTTTACGCGGGCATGGTGACGGATTCGGGGCGGTTCCGCTACGAAGGGGTGAGCGGGGATACGCTCCGGCTGGCCGCCCTGCTCCTGGACGCGGGTGTGGACAGGGAAAGGCTCTACGCCCATTTGTATCTGCGCGAGTTTGAAACGCTGAAGTTCCAGGCATACCTGTACGAGCATATGGGCCGCACGCCGCACGGGGTGGCGCACCTGTATGTCGGCTGCGACATGCAGGCGGCGTTTGGCCTGACCTTTGAGGCGGCCTCCGCCTGCGTTTCGTATATGGACTCCATTCGCGGCTGCCTGTGCTGGATGGCTTTTATCGAGACGGGCGAGGCGGACGGCGCAATTCGGGTACGCCTTCGCTCCCGCTTCCTCCCCGTCAACCGGCTGGCCGAGCGATATCGCGGGGGCGGGCATGCCTTTGCCAGCGGCGCGACGGTATACGGCGAGGACGAGGTGCGCGCGCTGCTGGCCGAGGCGGACGAGATGGTGCGGATGTACAAGGAAACGCACGAAGACTGGATGTGACGGGGCGGGGATTGCGCCCGTGCGTCGTCCCCGCCCTCCGGCGTGTCAGCAGCCCGCCAGCCGGCGCAGCTGTTCCACCCGGTCGCATTTCTCCCACGGCAGGTCGATATCCGTGCGGCCAAAGTGCCCGTACGCCGCGATTTGGCGGTAAATCGGGCGGCGCAAATCCAGCGTGCGGATAATGGCGTTGGGCCGCAGGTCAAAGGCTTCCTTCACGATGGCTTCGAGCTTCTCTTCCGGCAGCACGCCCGTGCCGAACGTATCCACCCGCAGGGAAAGCGGATGCGCGACGCCAATGGCGTAGGACAGCGCCAGCTCGCACCGGCGCGCCAGCCCGGCGGCCACCAGGTTCTTGGCCACATAGCGCGCGGCATACGCGGCGCTGCGGTCCACCTTGGTCGGGTCCTTGCCCGAAAACGCGCCGCCGCCGTGGTGCGCCGCGCCGCCGTAGGTATCCACGATAATCTTGCGCCCTGTCAGTCCCGAGTCGCCCATCGGGCCGCCGATGACAAACCGGCCCGTGGGATTGACAAGAAAGCGCGTGTTCCGGTCGAGCAGGGCCGGGTCGATGGCGGGCCGGATGACCTCCTCCAGGATGCCCTCGCGCAGCGTTTCGTACGGCACGTCCTCGCCGTGCTGCGCGGAAATCAGCACGCAGTCCACCCGCACGGGCCGGCCGTCTTCATACTCCACCGTCACCTGCGATTTTCCGTCCGGACGCAGCCAGGGCAGGATGCCCTGCTTGCGCGCCTGCGTCAGCCTGCGGGCGGCGCGATGGGCCAGCGCAATGGGCATGGGCATCAGCTCCGGCGTCTCGTCGCACGCAAAGCCGAACATGAGGCCCTGATCCCCGGCGCCCAGCTCGTCGCCCGCTTCGCCCCCGCGCGTTTCCAGCGCCGCATCCACGCCCTGCGCGATATCCGGGGACTGCTCGTGTACGGTGGTCAGCACCGCGCAGGTATGGCCGTCAAAGCCGTATTTGGCGCGGTCGTAGCCGATATCCAGCACCACGCCGCGCGCCACTTCGTCAATGGGCACATAGGTATTGGTGGTAATTTCGCCCATGACCAGCACAAGGCCGGTGGTCGTGGCGGCTTCGCAGGCCACGCGGGCATTGGGGTCCTTGGCGAGAATGGCGTCCAGCACCGCATCGGAAATCTGGTCGCACAGCTTGTCCGGATGTCCCTCGGTCACGGACTCGGAGGTAAAATACGTTTTCATCTTTCGCATCCTTTCGTCAAAAAACCCCTCTGCAAGAGAGGGGTTTCGCAATATTTGGAATCTCCGCCTCATCTGCCGGCTTATGCCGTGGGAATTGGCACCGCACGTCGAACGCCGGTTGCCGGGTTTCATCGGGCCCAGTCCCTCCACCTCTCTGGATGAGCAGCCTATGAAGTTTTCGATTCTTTTGTAAGCATACCATGGGGCGGCGCTTTTGTCAACAGCTGCAGTTGCTGCAGCCGCAGCCGCACTGGTTCCAGCCGCAGGCGTTTCCGCTCACGCGGCAGCCGCAGTTGGCGGTGGAAACGGTGCTTTCGTCGCAGAGCGTGGCGGGCGGATAGAGCGGCAGGGCAAAAAATTCATCACAGACATTTTCTGCGAACTCCTCGCTGGGCGGAATGGTGCAAAAGCCGTAGCTGGGTACCAGAATCTCCACCTCCGCGATGACCTTCAGCGCCGCGGTCACGCAGATGGTCAGCTTGAATTCGTTGTCGCCCTGGTATGTACCCGACACGCAGATGGCGCTGACCATCGCCTCGATGCAGTAGGGAACGATGGCTTCGTCCGGGATGGACAGCAGCACATCCACCGACAGGCTCACCACGCCCTGGCCGACGTACTGCACGCAGCGCGAGTCGCTAAAGAGGATGTCAATGGGCACATCCACCGTGCCGCGCACGCGCGCAAAGCACGGCCTGTCGCACAGCCGCTCGATGGTCAGGTCGCGGATGCGGCCCTGCGTGGAAGAGGAGCGGCAGCTTTCGAAGGTAATGGGCGGTACGGGGCCGGGCGGGTCGGGCAGCTCGCCCGGGCAGCAGTTCCCCGCGCAGTTGCAGTTGCACGGCGGCACCACGGCATAGTTGGTGATGGTCACCACGCGGTCGTCCAGCTGCTCCTGGATAAGGCCGGAATCATACACGCGCTTGACCTGCACGCATACCCGCTCCGTCAGCCCCGATACCGCGTCTCCCGAAATGACGCCGGGGCAGCACCTTGGGTTTGCGTTCTTATAGGAGTAAAATGACATGCGAACGCCTCCTTGTTCGGTTCGTCCGTGAGTCCCCTCACACTGACAGGATATGTGGCCGGGAAAAAACGGTGCGGGCAATGCGCGCATGGCGGGGGACGCTTTGAAAAAAAGGCCGTGCGCTTCCCGCGCAGAGACTTTTGCCTGGGCCGGCAGGCGCAAACCAAGGCCGCCCTTTGCACTTTTCTCGTTCATGTGCTATAATCAGGTAAGGATCTGTGCCCGTCGGAGGATGAACGCCATGTATCATTCCAAACAGGAATCGCCGCAGACCGATTTGCTCTGCGATGCGCTGGTGGCCCTGGAAAGCCGCGAGGAGGCCTATCGCCTGCTCGACGATTTGTGCACCATTGCCGAGGTGCAGGCCCTGGCCCAGCGTCTGGAAGTGGCGCGCATGCTGCGCGGCGGGGCGACGTATCAGGAAATTGTGCGCCAGACGGGGGCGAGCACGGCGACAATCAGCCGCGTCAATCGCTGCCTGCAATACGGAGCGGAGGGCTACGGGCGCGTGCTGAACAGGATGGACAAGCGCAAGGAGGAGTGCTGAATGGACTGGAGTTCCCTCAATCCGCAACAGCGCCAGGCCGTGGAAACCCTGCAGGGGCCGGTGCTGGTGCTGGCGGGGGCGGGCTCGGGCAAGACGCGGGCGCTCACCTGTCGCGTGGCGCATCTGCTGGAAACGGGCGTGCCGGCATGGCATATCCTGGCAATTACGTTTACCAACAAAGCCGCGCGGGAGATGCGCGAGCGGATAGACCGGCTCACCGGCGGCATGGCGGGCGAGGCGTGGGTCACCACGTTTCATGCCTGCTGCGCGCGCATCCTGCGGCGCGATATCGACAAGCTCGGCTATGAGCGTGCCTTCTCGATTTACGACGAGGACGACCAGACCGCCGTGCTCAAGGAGCTTTCCAGAAAGCTGAACATCGACGACAAATTCCTGCCGGTGCGGGAAATCAAGGCGCGCATCTCGGAGGCGAAAAACCGCCTGCTTTCTCCCGACGGCTGGTTCCAGCAGTCTGCCAGGGATTACCGCTGCCAGATGATCAGCGACTATTACCGCGAGTACGAGCAGCGCCTGCGCGCCTCCAACGCGCTGGACTTTGACGACCTGCTGGTAAAGACGCTGGAGCTTTTTTCGCAGCATCCGCCGGTGCTGGAAGCCTACCGCAACCGCTTTTCCTATATCCTGGTGGACGAGTATCAGGACACGAACTACGCCCAGTATATGCTCGTGCGCCTGCTGGCCGGCCAGACCCAGAATGTCTGCGTGGTGGGCGACGACGACCAGAGCGTTTACGGCTGGCGCGGCGCGGATATCCGAAACATTCTGGAGTTTGAAAAGGACTTTCCCCGCTGCAAGGTCATCCGCCTGGAGCAGAACTATCGCTCCACCGCCAATATCCTTGACGCGGCCAACAACATCATCGCCCATAACGAAGGGCGCAAGGAAAAAACGCTGTGGACCGAGGCGGGCGAGGGAGAACCCATCCGCCTGTTCAGCGCCGGGGACGAGCGGGAGGAGGCGGCATGGGTGTGCGACCGCATCCACCAGGCGCAGCAGGCCGGGGAAAAGCTGGGCGGCATGGCGGTGCTGTACCGGATGAACGCGCAGTCCCGCGTGCTGGAGGAAATGCTGGTGCGCGCCGGCATTCCCTACCGGGTATACGGCGGCACGCGCTTTTATGACCGGCGTGAAATCAGGGACATCGTGGCCTATCTGCGCGTGCTGGTCAATCCCGCGGATGACGTATCCCTGCGCCGCATCATCAACACCCCGCGCCGCGCCATTGGCGATGCGACCATCGCGGAGCTGGCCCGCGCCGCCGCGCAGAACGGCGTGCCCATCTTCAACGCCATGCTGGAGCCGCCCGAAACCCTGGCGTCCCGCGCGCGCAAGAGCGTGGGCGATTTCGCCCAGCTCCTGACGTGGCTGATGGCGCTTCGCGAGAGCATGCCGCTGAGCGATTTCGTGCAGACGCTGATTGAAAAAACGCGCCTGGAAATGCAGTATCTTAAGGAAGATTCCGAAGAAGCGCGCACGCGGGTGGAAAACATCCACGAGTTCATCGGCGCGGTGCGCGAGTATGAGGAAAAGGCGGACGCGCCCACGCTGGAAGCTTTTCTGGAGAACGTCGCGCTCGTTACGGATTTGGACGGCATGCCCGAAAACCAGCAGACGCTGACGCTGATGACCCTGCACAGCGCCAAAGGCCTGGAGTTTGATACGGTGTTTATCGTGGGCATGGAACAGGGGCTGTTTCCTTCGCATCTGGCGCTGGTCGAAGGGCGCATCGAGGAGGAGCGGCGCCTGGCGTATGTGGGCGTTACGCGCGCGCGCAAGCGGCTGTACCTGTCGTACGCCATGCAGCGCATGCTCTTTAACCAGATGCAGCGCAACGCCGTTTCCCAGTTTATCGAGGAGATTCCGTCCCGCCTGCTAGACGACGAGTGGAACCGCCGCGCGCAGCCCATCGTCAATCCCGCCGTGCGTACCCGCGAGCAGATTGTCGCGGCGCGCAACGCGCAGGCCGCAGCGCGCGACTTTGCCGGCGGACGCTCCGGCGCGCTGCACATTCCGGGCGTCCAGCAGGGGTTCTCTGCGTCGCTGGCAAGCCGGTTCGCCGCCCAGGCGCGGCAGGTCGCGCTGTTTCAGCCGGGCGACCGCGTGCTGCATCGCAAATTCGGCGAGGGCGACGTGCTGGAAGTGCGCGGGAAAAACGGGGATTGCCGCGTGGTGATTGAGTTTGCCGCCTATGGCATCAAGGAATTTGTCGCCAGCATCGCGCCGATTGTCAAGGTGGACGGATAGGCGCGCGCCAGGACACGTTTCCCCTGCGCCTGGGGCTGCCGCCCCTTCCTGCATCCCCGCAGAAGTGTACTCAATTTGTCGATACGCTGAAGGCCGGCAACGCCGGCCTTTTTCGACAAGCTAATATCCCTGCTCAATGGCGCGCGAGAGCACGCGCTGGGCGATGGGCGTGGCGATGCTGCCGCCGGAGCCGCCGTGCTCGATGACCACCGCGATGGCCAGCGGATGCTCGTCGCTTTCCACAAAGCCCACAAACCAGGCGTGCGTTTTGATTTCCTTGTCGTCGCTGCTCTCCGCGCTGCCGGTCTTTCCGCCCACCGTATAGCCGCTGATCTGCGCCTGGCGCCCCGTGCCGCTCTGCACGCAGGCGACCATGGCGCCGCGAAGGGCGGAGGCGATTTCCGCGCTGCAGGCGCGCCGGTAGGTGCGCGTGGGCTGGAGCGTCCGGCTCTGGCCCTGGGCCGTGGTGGCCGACAGCATCAGGCGCGGTTCCATCATGACGCCATCGTTGGCCACGGCGGCGGCGACCATCGCCATATGCAGCGGCGTGGCCAGCACGCGCCCCTGGCCCACGCCCGACCAGGCCAAATCGTCCAGGCTCTGGTTGTCGGTGGGATACTGGGAGTTATACACAATCAGGTCGCGAAAGAGAAAATTGTCGCCAAAGCCGAAGGAAGAGGCGGTCTGCGCAAGCCGCCCGTACCCCAGCTCCAGCGCGAGGGAAGCAAAGGCGGTATTGCAGCTTTCGGCAAAAGCCTCCTGCACCGAAAGGACGCCGTGTACCTGGCTGGAAGCCTCGGTCACGGTGGTGCGGTCTACGGTCAGCGCACCGGTGCAGTTGTATGTGCGCGACATGACGCCGGAGATGTTTTCCAGCGCGGAGGCCAGCGTGAGGATTTTGAAGGTGGAGCCGGGCGGATAGAACCCCTGCGTAACGCGGTTAATCAGCGCGCCGTTGTCCTCGCTGTTCTGAAGAACGGAGGACAGGCTGCGCGGGTCGAAGTCCGGATAGGAGGTGGAGCAGAGCAGCTCGCCGGTCCGATAGTTCATCACGACGATGGCTCCGCCCTCGTGGCGGGACAGGAGGCTGGACGCGTATTCGCACAGCTTCGCGTCGATGGTGAGCCGTACCGTATCGCCGCGCGCCTGCTCGCCCGTAAACAGCAGCCGGAGCCGCTCGAACGCCCCGGATTCAAAGCCCAGCAGATAGCTGGCCATAAAGGTTTCCGCGCCGTTGGCCACCACGCCGCCGCTGTCTCCGACAACGTGCGAGACCGCCCGGCGCAAATCCGAATACTGCGGATAGCTTCGCTGCCCGTCGGCGTCTGTCGTCGCGAGCACCAGGCCCGTGCGGTCCACCAAATCGCCCATGATAACGTGCTGTTTCTGGTCGGCCAGGCGCGGATTGGTGGCGCTGGCGAACCAGCGGCCGCCATAGAAGTAGACCGAATAGGAAAAATATGCGACAAGCCCGACGAACAGGCAGGCCAGCCCGAGCGCCAGCAGGCGTATGTTGTTCCGCAGCCGCTTCATGCCTCGCCCTCCTCCGCGCCTTGCGTCAGCCGCTCATCCTCCGCACGGTCCTTTTCATTCTGCGCGGAAACGCCGCACAAAAGCCCCACCATGCCCATGCAGGACACCAGCGACGTGCCGCCATAGCTGACGAAGGGCATGGTAATGCCGGTCAGCGGGATGAGCTTGACGACGCCGCCGATAATCACGAACGTCTGCAGGCCAATCATCAGCGAAACGCCCAGCGCCAGCAGCGCCTGGAAGGGGGTGCGCGCCCTGAGCGCAATGGAGATGCCCCGCATGACCAGGATGACATACAGCGCGACCACGCACAGCCCAAAGAGAATGCCAAACTGCTCGCACAGCACGGCAAAGATGAAGTCCGTGGAATAGGCGGGAATGACGCGGCTCTGCCCCATGCCCAGGCCCAGGCCGAACAGGCCGCCGCTGCTGATGGCCATAAGCGCCTGCACCAGCTGGTATCCCTTGCCCAGGGCATCCGACCATGGGTTGAGCCAGATGGCCACGCGCGTGCGCACATGCGCAAACATCCGATAGCCTACGACCGCCGCGCCCACGCCCCCCAGGGCCCCCAGCAGCGTCAGCGGCAGGTTCGAGGAGGCGGCCCAGAACAGAAGCAGCGTCACCAGGTAATACATCAGCGCCGTTCCCAAATCCTTTTGCAGCATCAAAACGCCCAGGCAGGCTGCGGAAAACGCCAGTCCCGGCAGCATGCCGCGAAAGCCGCGCGGGCTGGAAAAGAATTCCGCCAGCGTCAGCAGCAGCGCGAGCTTGACCAGCTCGCTGGGCTGAAAGGAGCCGATGACGGGCATGGAAATCCAGTTTTTCGCGCCGCCCTGCTCCTCGCCGATGGCAACGGGCAGAAGCAGCAGCACGAGCCCCGCGGGAATCATCAGCCAGGACAGCGCGTGCCAGTCGTGAATCAGCCGTATGGATAAGGCGCAGCCGGCAAACATCGCAATGCCCAGCAGGTAGATAACGCTCTGGCGCAAGCCCCGCTCCGGGTCCAGTCCGTAGAGCAGCACAATGCCCAGCGATACCAGAAAGGTCATCAGCAGCACGAGCATCGGGTCTGCCCTGAGCGGGCGCGCCACCACGCGCACGCACAGCCAGCAGACCAGGGGCAGCGCAACCATCAGCGCGAGCGCGCCCCAGTCCACCCGGCCCTCGTTCAGCAGGCTTTTGAGCGCCAGAAGCAGGCACGCGCTGGCGCAGAAAAACATGACCGCGCTGAGCGTCAGGCTGGCCGCGTCGCGGCCGCGCCTGCGCGCCGGCTTTCGCGTGCGCAGGGCACGCCGGTCCTTCTTCTGCTTTCGCGCTTCACGCGTTGGGCGTTTGCGGCTCACGGGTCTTTCTCCTGATTTTTTTGCTGGATACCGTCATGCTGGGTACGGGGAGCGACGAGGGCGTCTCCTGCTGTGCGGGCGCGTCCCCGGCCTCCGCGCCTTCCTCCTCCGCCTCGGCGACCTCCGGCGGCAGGTCCGGCAGGACGGGCTCGGGGTCCGGTCTGGGCTTGCGGCCGGGCTTTTCGCCGCTGAGCACCACGCCCGCAAACAGCCGCAGCTGCAGCGCCGCGCGCCCGCAGGAAACCGTCGCGCCGTGGCGCAGCACCGCCTCCCGCCGCACGGGCTCGCCGTCCACCATCAGGACGCCGCTCCGGCGCGGCACCAGATGCAGCCCGTCGGCGCGCAGAAAAAAGCGCGCGGCATGGGCGGGCATGTCCGCATGGGGCAGGCACACGTCGCACCCGCGCGCGCTGCCCAGCCATCCGTCCCGCGGCGCAGCGAGGACTTCGCCGGTCGGCTGGGCCGTCTCGACGTCAATGACCGCCCATTCCCCGATGTAGCCGGCGTCCGGGTACCGGCGCAGGGCGCGCGAAACGCGGCGCGCGTCCCGGCGCAGCCAGTACAGCGCGCGCCAGATAATGACCAGCACCAGCGCCACAAACCAATAGCGGGCTATATAGGCAATGACCGAATAGATGTCGCTCATAAACATAGCATACCATGAAATGCGCGCCGGGGCAATGCCATGGCCGGCGCGAATTTGCGGAGGGCGCCGCGGCTTTTTTTCCGGACAGGCCGCCAACCCCTTGACAAAGGGGCCGTTTTTGCGTATACTGGTCAGGCTGTCAAGCCAAAGCCCTTTACAGGAGGCGCGGGAATGGAAAAGCGCGTGCATGCAGGCCTGCTGCTTTCCTTTTACGGGAAGATGCTGACGGAGCGTCAGCGGGAATGGCTGCGGCTGTATTATGAAGACGATTTGTCTCTGTCCGAAATTGCCGAGACATCGGGCGTGACGCGACAGGCGGCGCACGATGCGATACGGCGCGGCGAGCGGCAGCTGGAGGCGCTGGAAGCGCGTCTGGGCCTGGCGTCCCGGTGGGCGCGCATTTGCGCGGGGCTGGAGACGTGCCGGACGGCGCTGCGGGCGGGCGACACCGCGGGCGCGGAGAGAATCGTGGAAGAACTGCTGCGGCAGGAGGAGGAGCAGGATGGCGTTTGAAGGCTTAACCGAAAAGCTGCAGGGGGCGCTGAAGAAGCTGTCCGGCCGCGGCAAGCTGTCCGAGCAGGACGTCAAGGCGGCCATGCGCGAGGTGCGCATGGCGCTTCTGGAGGCGGACGTAAACTTCCTGGTGGCCAAGGATTTTGTCAGGAAGGTTTCCGAACGCTGCGTGGGCGCGGAAATTTCCCAGAGCCTGTCCCCTGCGCAGCAGGTCATCAAAATTGTCAACGAGGAGCTTACCAGCCTCATGGGCGGCGCCAATGCCCGCCTGACCTGGTCCTCCATGCCGCCGACGGTGTTTATGCTCTGCGGCCTGCAGGGCGCGGGCAAAACCACCATGGCGGGAAAACTGGCGCGCTTTTTGCAAAAGCAGGGGAAAAAACCGCTCCTGGTCGCCTGCGATATTTATCGCCCCGCCGCCATCAAGCAGCTGCAGGTCGTGGGCGCGTCGGTCAACGTGCCGGTGTTTGAAAAAGGAGCGCAAAACCCCGTGCAGACCGCCCGCGAAGCCGTCGAGCATGCGCGCTACTACGGCATGGACACGGTGATTCTGGATACGGCCGGCCGCCTGCATATCGACGAGGCGCTCATGCAGGAGCTGCAGCAGGTGCGCGACGCGCTTCGTCCGCAGGAGATTTTGCTTGTGGTCGACGCAATGACCGGTCAGGACGCGGTCACGGTGGCCAATTCGTTTAACGAGCAGCTTTCCATCGACGGCGTGATCCTGACCAAGCTCGACGGCGATACCCGCGGCGGCGCGGCGCTGTCGGTGCGCGCGGTGACGGGCAAGCCCATCAAGTTCAGCGGCGTATCGGAGAAAATGGACGGCATCGAGCCGTTCTATCCCGACCGCATGGCCTCGCGCATTCTTGGCATGGGCGATATGCTCTCGCTGATTGAAAAGGCGCAGGAGACGTTCGACGAAGCGGCGGCGGAAAAGCTCTCGCGCAAGGCGCGCGACGCCTCCTTCACGCTGGAGGATTACCTGGAGCAGATGCAGCAGATGAAAAAGATGGGCTCCATGGAAAGCATTTTGAAAATGCTGCCGGGCGTGGGCGCAAAGCTCAAGGATGTGCAAATTGACGAAAACGCCATGAAAAAGCCGGAGGCCATCATCCGCTCCATGACCCCGCAGGAACGCCGCCATCCCGAAATCCTCAACGCGTCGCGCCGCCGCCGGATTGCCGCGGGCAGCGGCACCACCGTGCAGGACGTCAACCAGATGATTCGCCAGTTTGAAACGGCCAAGCAGATGATGAAGCAGATGATGGGCGGCCGCTTCGGCAAGCGGCGGATGCGCCTGCCGGGGATGTAACGGGCGGGCCGGAAGGATGTAATCGATCGAAGATCGTTTGCATAGATCAAATGAAACCATTGGGAGGAAACCAGCATGGCAGTGAAGATTCGTCTGAAGAGAATGGGCATGAAGAAAATGCCGTTTTACCGCATCGTGGTGGCCGACGGCCGCAGCCCGCGCGACGGCCGCTTTATCGAGGAAATCGGCTATTATGATCCGCGCCAGCAGCCCGCGGTCATCAAGCTGGACAACGAAAAGGCCAAGAAGTGGCTGGCCAACGGCGCGCAGCCGACCGACACCGCGCGCGTTCTGCTCAAGAAGAGCGGCGCCATCGAGGGATAAGCCATGGTTGAGCTGGTTCGCTATATCGCCCGTTCCCTGGTGGAAAATCCGGACGCGGTGGACGTGCGCGAGGTGGACACCCCCGATGCGGTGGTCATTGAGCTGCGCGTAGCGCCGGAGGATATGGGAAAGGTCATCGGCAAGCAGGGACGGATTGCCAAGGCCATCCGCTCCATCGTCAAGGCCGCGACGCTCAAAGACGCCAAGCCCGTGTACGTGGAGATTCTCTGATGCTGGACGAATACCTGGCGGTAGGAGAAATCGTGCGCCCGCAGGGCATCCGTGGCGAGCTGAAGGTCAAGCCGCTCACGGATGACCCGGGCCGCTATTTCGACCTAAAGCGCGTGCGCGTAGAAGGCGAAATGCGCGCCATCCATTGCCTGCGCGTGCATGACGGTTTTGCCTATGTGCGCCTGGAGGGCGTATACAGCCGCGAAGGCGCCGAGGCGCTGCGCGGCGCGCTGCTCTATATCCATCGCGACGACGCGGTGGCGCTGCCGGAGGATACGGAATTCATCTGCGACCTGATTGGCTGCCATGCGACGGACACGGAGGGCGCGGATTGCGGCGTTCTTTCGGACGTGCTGCAGCCGGGCGGGTGCGATGTGTACGTATTCCGGGGGCCGCGCGGGGAATTGCTCGTGCCCGCGCTGAAAAAGGTCATCCTGGAAGTGGACGTGCGCGGTAAGCGCATGCTGCTGGATGCGCAGGGCCTGCGCGAGACGGCGGTATTTTCCTCATGAAGATTACCGTTTTGACCATCTTCCCGCATATGTTCGATTCGTTTTTGAAGGAGAGCATTCTCGGGCGCGCCATCGCGCAGGGACTGCTCGCCGTCGAACCGGTCGACCTGCGCCCGTTTTCGGACAGGAAACACAAGAATACCGACGACGATCCGTTCGGCGGCGGCGCGGGCATGGTCATGCTCGCCCAGCCCATCCTGGACGCGATGGCCGCCGTCGCGCCGGAACCGTTCCATGGCCGGCGCATTTTTCTTTCCCCGCGCGGCCAGACCCTGACGCAGAAAAAGGCGGAGGCGCTCTCGCGGGAGCGGGAACTGGTGCTCCTGTGCGGCCACTATGAGGGCGTGGATCAGCGCGCCATCGACGCCTGCATAGACGAGGAAATCTCCGTGGGCGATTATGTGCTCACCGGAGGCGAGCCTGCGGCCATGGTGCTTATCGATTGCATAGCGCGGCTGATTCCCGGCGTGCTGGGCAGCGAGGCGTCGGCCCAGGAGGAATCCTTCACGTCGGGCCTGCTGGAGTATCCGCAGTATACCCGGCCCCGGTCGCTGCGCGGCATGGAAGTGCCCGAGGTGCTTCTGGGCGGCAACCACGCCGAAATCGTCAAATGGCGGCGCGAGCAGTCGCTGCGCATTACCTGGGAACGGCGGCCGGAACTGCTGCGGGAGGCGGACCTTACGCCCCGGGAGCGCCGGCAGGTGGAGCAATGGCAGCGGGACGCGCAGACCCGGGAGCCGTAGCGCGCGACGGTGCGGCGGGCAAACGGGTTTTCGCATCAGCCAATCACGAAGGGGGCGGCGCAGGAAATGCGCTGCCGCGCTCAGACCGTCGACAAAGTGTTGTCGACGGTCTTTCGCTTGTCGAAAAAGGCCGGCGCAGCCGGCCTTTTCCGCCAGGACACGTTTCCCCTGCGCCTGGGGGCGCGGCCGGGGAAACGTGCAGGGAAACCTTGCTGCGCAAGGCTTCCGAACCCGCCGCGCATGTCGCCGGGTTCGGATTGTATTTGGAGGGCTTCGGCCCTCCAAACCTCCCCAAAGGGGTTGGCGGAAGCGGCGTACACGCCGCCGCTGCGGATGGCATAGGAACGGGCTTGCTGCCCCTTCCTGCATCCCCGCAGAAGTGTGTTCAATTTGTCGATATGCTGAAAGGGCGGCGCATTTCCTGCGCCGCCCCTATTTTCTGGAAGCGTGTCTGCGTTTATTTTTTCCGGCGGCTCAGCACGATGAGCACAGCGCCTCCCGCGACGACAACCGCGCCGATGACAATCCACCACCAGGGGAAGGCTGCCGCTTCTTCCTCCACGGGCGCAGTCACGAAGACCGCCTCGGTCGGCTCGACGTCCGGCGCTTCGGTAACGGCTGTGTCGGTCGGCTCAGCGTCCGGCGTTTCGGTGACAGCCGCTTCGGTCGGCTCGGCGTCCTGCGTTTCGGCGACGGCTACGTCGGTCGGCTCAACAGCCGGCGCCTGCGTGCTGTCGTCGGATGTCTCCTCCGTCGGAGCGGCGGTTTCCACGGAAGGGGAAACCGTGGAAGCGACCGTCTCTTCCGGAGCCGGCGAACGGGTCGCCGCGATGTCCCGGGTCACGGGCGAAGCGGACGGCGTCTGCGCGTCCTGCACAGGGGAAACGTCGGACTGCAGCATGGTAGGCTCGGGAACGACAAGGGTGGCGGTAAGGGGCTGCTCGGTCTGCGCAGCGGCGGCGGGCTGGAGAATGACGGAGACAAAGTCCGTGGGGTTGGGCTGCACCATGAGCGCGTCTGCCTCCACATCCACGGGGATATCCTCCAAGGGGACGCCCTGCGCGTCCGCCGGGTAGAAGTCCGGCATGGCCCGACCGTATGCGCCATAGGCGCGATACTCGGTCTCACCGTCCTGGTTGATAAACGAGTAGAGGCCTTCCACCCCTTCGACGGGCTCGTAGTATTCCGGAACCGTCTCCGGCGTCGCGGGCGTAAAGCGCGGAGGCGGCATCATGGCCAAATCGGACTCCGGCTCCACCGGCAGCGCGTCGGTGGCGACATTCCCCTCGGCGTCCGCCGGATAGAAAGCCGCTTCGCCGCGGTTCAGCTCGCCATAGGCGCGGTACTGCGTCTGTCCCTGGACATCCACAAAGGACCACAGCCCCAGCGTATCTTCCTGCGTATAGTAGAAGGTATCGTCCGACGGCGGGTCCATCGGCACGAAGCCGGCGATGTAGGCGTCAAAATCCTCCTCGGGCGTTACCGGAACCTGTTCCAACAGTTCGCCGTCGGCATTGGCGGGGTAGAACGCGGCCGCCTGGCCATCCAGGACGCCATACACCCGATAGACCGGATTCCCGTCGCGGTCCACGATGCAATACAGCCCGTTCCCCAGGGACGTATAGAAATCGGGAACCTGGGGAGCGTCCATGGGCGTAAACCCTTCGATATAGGCGGAGAAATCCTCCTGCGGCGTGACGGGCAGCGCGCCGTCTTCCACGGCGCCGGTTTCATCGGAGGGATAATAGGCGGGTTCGGCGCCGTTCAGGCGGCCATAGACGCGGTAGTGCGTCACGCCGTCCCGGTCTTCAAAGGCATACAGCCCCTCCGAAATCTCGTTGTAGATGGGAACCTCCTGCGGAACGTCCGTCGCGCCGAAGCCCGCGACCAGCGCGTCATACTCCGCCGCCGTGTCCACGGGCTGCGCGTCCGCCGCCACCCGGCCCTCGGCGTCAGCAGGGTAGAACGCCGGCTCCCGGCCGTCCATGCGGCCCCACGCGCGGTAGAGCGTCTCTCCGTCCCGCGTGACAAAGCAATACAGGCCGCTTTCCTCGTCATAGACATAGTAGTCGGGCACGACGGACGGATCGGGCGTATCGGGAACGAACCCGCGCACGAAAGCGTCGAAATCCGCATCGGCATCCGCAGCGGGCGCGTTCATCACGACGCTGCCCTGCCCGTCGGCAGGATAGAACGCAGGGCCGACGCCGTTCATATAGCCGTATGCGCGGTATTCTTCCGGCGCGGTCACAATGGACCACAGGTTTTCCCGGCCCTCCACGGGCACATAGTACGACGGAACGGACGCGGGCGCGTCTTCCGCCGGGACAAAGCCGGGAATCGGCGTGGGCGTGGGCTTGACGCCCTCGAACATCTGATAGGTATACGCCACGCGCAGACGGAACATGTCGTTGACGTCGCGCAGCACAAAGGACACCACCAGGCTGCCGTCCTCATAGAGCGGCTGGGCAGTCGCGGAAAGCTGCAGGGTCGTTTCGGTCGCATGCCCGTTATAGCCGCCCGCACTGATGCGCGCGCTCTGCACGCCCTGCACATACAGGGTCAAAAGCGCGTTGAGCGTTTCGGTTCCGGCTTCCTGGGCGCCCTGCACCTCGACGGGATAGGTCACGCCCGGCTCCAGATAGATGGGCAGCGCCGTCCAGACATAGCGCTGGCGCAGCGCACGGTCCTGGCGGGAGATATCAATGGATACCGCGCTGGCCGCCTCCACGCCCTCGTTCCGGAGGGATTCGGCCATCAGCGCGTCGCTCAGGTCCGGAGAAAGGCCCTCCGTGGTATAGTCCACCGAAAAGCCCGGGGCCGGCAGCACCGTCGGCTCCAGCGCAACGGACACCAGCTGCCAGTAGACCGGCGTGGTCGGCGGCGCGGGCATAAGCGGCATGACGCCGTCCGCCAGCGCGCCGGGCGCGAACAGACAGACGCACAGCGTCAGCAAACACAGCCGCTTCCACAGGGCCGCGCAATCAACTCCCTGGGTATTTCTCACCAGAGCCCCTCCTCTTCTGACGAAAATCCCACTTTAAGTCATGTTATTATATACCATCCTTGTCAAGAAAAGCAAGCAGAAGACCCCGGAATTTGGGAGATAATCGGAAAAAGCCGTAAAAAACATCGTTCGCGCAGGTGATTCCCGCCTTTTCCGCCGGCGAAATGCGTGGTATACTGTCCCGGGAGGAGACCCTATGGAATTTGAACTTGTCGTGGCGGGCGCGGGCCATGCCGGCTGCGAGGCCGCGCTGGCGGCCGCGCGCATGGGCGTGCGCACGCTGCTTTTGACCATGAACCTGGACGCGGTGGCCATGATGCCCTGCAACCCCGCCATCGGCGGCACGGGCAAGGGCCATCTGGTGCGCGAAATCGACGCGCTCGGCGGTGAAATGGGGCGCGCGATTGACGATGCGTTCATCCAGTCCCGCATGCTCAACACCGCCAAAGGCCCCGCCGTGCATTCGCTGCGCGCGCAGGCGGACAAGCGCGCCTACCAGCGCCGGATGCTGCGCGCGCTGCTGGCGCAGGAAAACCTGACGCTGCGCCAGGGCGAAGTCTGCGACCTGGAGGTGGAGGGCGGCGCGGTGCGCGCCGTGCACACGCTGACCGGCGCGCGCATTCCCTGCCGCGCGGCGGTCATCGCCACGGGCGTGTATCTGCAAAGCCGTATCATCATCGGCGAAGCCTCCTGGGCGGGCGGGCCGCAGGGCCTGTGCGCGTCGCTGGCGCTGTCCGGGGCGCTGTCGCGTCTGGGCTTTTCCCTGCGGCGCTTTAAGACGGGCACGCCCGCGCGCGTGGACGGCCGCACCATCGACTTTTCCAAAACGACCCCGCAGCCGGGCGACGAGCCGGTCGTTCCCTTTTCGTTTCTGACCGAAAAGCGCCTGGAAAACCGGGCGCAGTGCTACCTGACCTGGACGGGCGAGCAGACGCACCGGATTATCCGGGAGAACCTGCATCGGGCGCCCATGTTTACCGGCGCCATTCACGCCACGGGCACGCGCTACTGCCCGTCCATTGAGGACAAAATCGTCCGCTTTGCCGACAAGGAACGCCACCAGGTGTTCCTGGAGCCGGAAGGGCTGGATACGGTGGAATGGTATGTGCAGGGCATGTCGTCCTCGCTGCCGGAGGATGTGCAGCGCGCCATGTATGCGACCATTCCCGGCCTGGAGCATGCGCGGCTGCTGCGCCTGGCGTATGCGATAGAATATGACTGCATCGACCCCCTGCGCCTGCGCCCGTCGCTGGCGGCGCGCGACGTGCAGGGCCTGTATTTTGCCGGACAAATCAACGGAACGTCCGGCTACGAGGAGGCCGCCGCCCAGGGGTTGCTGGCCGGCATCAACGCGGCGCTCTGGCTTCAGGAGCGCGAGCCGCTGGTGTTGACGCGGGACGAGGCCTATATCGGCGTGCTGGTGGACGATTTGACCACCAAGGGCACCAACGAGCCCTACCGCATCATGACCTCGCGCGCCGAGTACCGCCTGCTTTTGCGCCAGGACAACGCCGACCTGCGCCTGACCGAAAAAGGGTACGCTGTGGGCCTGGCAAGCCGCGAGCGGCTGGAAAAGACGCAGAAAAAGCGGGAGGAAACGCAGCGCGCCGTCGAGCGCATCGTGGCCCTGCGCCTGGACGCCCTGCTGCGCCGCCCGGAGACCGCGTTTTCCGACCTGATGGCGCTGGCGCCCGAGCTTTCGCAGGTCCATCCGGCCGCGCGCGAACAGGCGGAGATTGCCATTAAATATGAAGGCTATCTGAAAAAGCAGGAGGCCGCCGTGCGAAGGTTCCGGCAGATGGAGGACAGAAGCCTGCCGGAGGATATGGACTATCAGGGCCTGCCGGGCCTGCGCCTGGAGGCGCGGCAGAAGCTGGACGCGGTTCGGCCCTGCTCGCTGGGCCAGGCGGGGCGCATCTCCGGCGTGTCGCCCGCGGACGTGGCCGTGCTGGCCATTGCGCTGGACAGGAGGAACCATGGAGCATGAACGCTGGATGCGCGTAGCGCTGGAGGAAGCCCGGCGTGCGGGCGAGCGCGGAGAAACGCCGGTGGGCGCGGCGCTGGTCTGCGGCGGCGAGCTCGTCATGCGCGCGGGAAACCGGTGCGAGGAGATGGGCGACGCGACCGCGCATGCGGAAATGCTGGTGCTGCGCGGGCGGCGCAGGCTGACGGGGCATACGCTCTATGTCACCCTCGAGCCCTGCCCCATGTGCGCGGGGGCCATCGCGCTGGCGCGGCCCGACAGGGTCGTCTTCGGCGCGCACGACGCGCGCGCCGGCTGCTGCGGCAGCGTATACCGGCTGACCGAGGACGCCCGCCTGGGCCTGGGCGGCGTGCCCGCCTTCGGCGGCGTGCTGGCCGGGGAATGCGCGGCGCTTTTGCGCGGGTTTTACGCCCGCAGGAGGGAACGGGAGACATGAACGCCATTCGATGCCCGCAGTGCGGCGGGGAAATGCACGCCCAGGAAGGCCGGACGCCCCGGCTGTGCCCGTATTGCGGAACGCCTCTGCCGGCGGAGACCGCGGCCGGGCCTTCCGCGCTCCAGGAGCGCCTGCGCGGGGTGCGCGACCCCAGAAAAAGATACAAAATCCTCTGCGAGGCGCTGGCGCAGGACCCGGACAGCTTCGAGGCCAACGAGGCGCTGCTGTACCACGGCCGCCTCCATGAGCCCCTGCGCGCCGCGCGCGGCGGCGGCATCGACTATTCCCTCATCAAATGCCACCTGTTCAGCGCCTTTGATACGCCCGAAAAATACAGCGCGCAGGCGCTGCGGGAAAAATACGACGAGCTCCTGCGGGGCGAGCAGCTTCTGCGCACGATGGCCCTGGCGCCGGACGCGGAGGCCTTCTTCGACGGGTATCTCCATCGCCTGGCGTTTGAGTATATCGACCTGTTCCTGCGCGGAGACAGCCGCAACGCCCATGTGCTTTTCAGCTTCCATCGCTCGCAGGACAGCGTGGCCCGGCGATGCGCGGCGGCAGCCGAACGGATGCTGGAGAACATACGCGCCTGCGGGGAACTGGACGACCGGCAGCGGGCGGTGCTGCTGTCCGCCGTGCGCGCAGGATACGAGCGGGTATTTCCGGGGCATACGCTGGCCTGACCGGCGGAAAAGAAACCCGGCGCAGGTGTTGACAGCGGCGAACCGCAGCCTTATACTTGACGAAAAAAGTCAACAATTTTTCGGCAACGAAACGAAAAACGAACGGAGAGGCCATGAGCATACTGCGCCTGGAAGGGATTCATAAGGACTTTGGCGAAGGCGATGTGCTGCGCGGGATTGATTTGGATGTGGAGGCGGGCGAATTCCTCACGCTGCTGGGGCCCAGCGGCTGTGGAAAGACGACCACGCTTCGAATTGTCGCGGGGCTGGAAACGCCTGACCGCGGGCGCGTATGGCTGGACGGCCGCGACGTGACTGCGCTGCCGCCGGAAAGCCGCAGCGTAAACACCGTGTTTCAGAATTACGCCCTCTTTCCGCATATGAATGTAGCGGCCAACATCGCCTATGGCCTGCGGGTCAGAAAAACCGCCAAGCCGGAGATTCGCCGCAGGGTGGAAGAAATGCTGCGCCTGGTGCAGCTGGAGGGGTATGAAAGCCGCATGCCGGACAGCCTGTCCGGAGGCCAGCGCCAGCGCGTGGCCATCGCGCGGGCCGTGGTGCTCGCGCCGCACATCCTGCTGCTGGACGAGCCGCTGGGCGCGCTGGATTTGCAGCTTCGCCGCCAGATGCAGACCGAGCTGAAGGCGCTGCAGGAAAAGCTGGGCATTACCTTTATTTATATTACCCACGACCAGGAAGAGGCGCTGAACATGTCCGACCGCATCGCCGTCATGCATGACGGGCGTTTCGAGCAAATCGGTTCGCCCGAGGAAATCTATGAACGGCCTGCCACGCGCTTTGCCGCGGGCTTCATCGGACAGACCAACCTGCTGGCCTGCACGGTGGAAGCGGGCGGCCTGCTCGCCTTCTGCGGCGAGCGCTTCCCCGCCCTGGTGCCCGAGGGCATGCGGCCGGGCGACCAGGCGGCGCTGTGCCTGCGCATGGAGCGGCTCTGCTATGGCAGCCGCGCGCCGGAGGGACATTGGTCGCTGCCGGCCACGCTGGTGGAGCACCGGTTCGCGGGCGGGTCGCTGCGCACCACGCTGACGGCGCCGGACGGGCAGACGTTGACCGCGTTCAGCCAGACCCGGCCCGAGCTGGAGCCGGGCGCGCCGGTGCGCATCTGGTGGGACGAACAGCATGCGGCGGTGATTCCATGACGCGGCCGCTGGAAAAAACCAGGCGCCGGCGGACGCTTCTGTGCCTGCCGCTGTATGTGTGGACCGTGACGTTTGTCCTCCTGCCGCTGGTGTATGTGGCGGGCGTGTCGTTTTGCGAGCGCGACGCCAGCTGGGGCGTGACGAGCGTGCTGACGCTGGAGAACTACCGCGCGCTCTTGGAACCGACGTACCTGCTCGTGTTCGGAGAGTCGCTGCTGACCGCGCTGCTGTCCACGGCCCTTGCGCTGCTGCTGGGCTATCCGTTCGCCTACGGCATGGCGCGTTCTTCGCCCAGGCGGCGGCTGATGCTGATGGTGCTGGTGGTTGTGCCGTTCTGGACGAGCGCGCTGGTGCGTACCTACGGCTGGATGATTCTGCTGCGCGCCAACGGCCCCATCAATGCGGCGTTGCAGGCGCTGGGGTGGATTGAGCGGCCGCTGAAGCTGCTGTATAACAACGGCGCGGTGCTGCTGGGGCTGGTCTATACGCTCCTGCCCTTTATGATTCTCCCCTGCTTTACCGCGCTGGAACGCATGGACTGGAGCACCGTGGAGGCCGCGCGCGACCTGGGCGCCACGCCGTGGCACGCCTTTTATACCGTGACGCTGCCGCTGACGCGCTCGGGCATCATGTCCGGCATTACGCTGACATTCGTGCCGAGCATGGGCATCTTCTATATTGCCGAGCTGCTGGGCGGCAGCAAAAGCGTGCTGCTGGGCAACCTTATCCAGGAACAGCTTCTGCGCGCGCGCAACACGCCCTTTGGCGCGGCGCTGGCCATGGCGTTGCTGGGGTTTACCGCGCTGGTGCTCTGGGGGCAGCGGCGCGCGGGCGGGGAGACGAGTCTGTTCTGACCCGGGACGGGGAAGGGAAGGGAAACCATGGGCAAGCGGTTTCGGACGGTGTACATGACGGCCATCCTGATATTTTTATACCTGCCGATTCTCGTGGTCGTGCTCTATTCCTTCAACCCTTCCAAGACGGCCGGGGTGATGACCGGGTTTACGCTGTCCTGGTATCGCGAGCTGTTTGCGGACGGTGAAATCGCGCGCACGCTGGGCAATTCGCTGAAGGTGGCGTGCATATCGGTGGCGGCGGCGGGCATCATCGGCACGCTGGGCGCGGTGGCGCTGGCGCGCCGCCATTTGAAGCTTCAGGGGCTGATGGAAGGCCTTTCGTCGCTGCCGATTATGATCCCGGAAATCGTGCTGGCCATGGCGTTTTTGGCGGCGTTTACGTTTGTGGGGCTGGAGCTGGGCATGCTGACGCTGGTGCTGGCGCATATTACCTTCTGTATCCCCTATATTTTTATTATCGTGAAGGGACGGCTTGCCGCGCTGGATATCAGCCTGGAGGAGGCCGCGCGCGACTTGGGCGCGCCGCCGCTGCGCGTATTCCGGGACATTACGTTCCCGCTGGTGTTCCCGGCGGTGCTGGCGGGCATGCTGCTGGCCTTCGCGATGTCCCTGGACGACGTGATTATCAGCTTTTTTGTGACCGGACCGGGCGCGCAGACGCTGCCGCTGAAAATTTATTCCAGCCTCAAGGTGGGCGTGACGCCTAAAATCAACGCGCTGTGCACGCTGATGCTGGGCGTGGTGTTCCTCTTTGTCGGCGTATCCCAATGGATACGGGCCAAAAAGACCTGACGCGTTGCCCCTGAACCCCATTTTATGAAGGAGGGAACCTCGAATGAAACATCTGCTGCCGCTGCTGCTGGCCGCGCTGCTGGCCCTGGCCGCCGTCTCGCCCGCGATGGCCGAGGAGGAAAAGGTCCTCAACGTGCTGACCTGGGCGGAGTATTTCGACTACGACACGCTTCTTGCGCCCTTTGAGGCGGAGACCGGCATCCGCGTGGACTACAGCTATTTTGATTCCAACGAGGAAATGCTCACCAAGCTGCAGGCCGTGGACGGCGGCACCTACGACATTGTGCTGGCCAGCGATTACATTATCGACATCGCGCGCAAGGAAGGCCTGCTGCTGGAGCTGGACAGGAGCAAAATCCCCAACTGGGACAACATCAACCCCATCTTCCGGGGCCAGTTTTTCGACCCCGAGGACAAGTACACTGTGCCGTACGTCGCGGGCACGCCGCTGATTATTTACGACCCGGCGTATGTGGACATCGAGATTACCGGCTATGAAAGCCTGTGGGACGAAAGCCTGCGCGACAGCATCGTCATCATGGACGACGCGCGCAACGTCATCGGCATTACGCTGAAAACCATGGGCCAGAGCTTCAACGTCACGGACGAGGAAATCCTTCGCCAGGCTGGCGAAAAGCTGATGCAGCTCAAGCCCAACATCCGCGCGCTGGACTATAACACGCCGCACATGCTCATGGTCTCCGGCGAGGCCACCGTCGGCTATATGTTCACGCCGCAGGTGCTCTGGGCGCTGACGGAGCGGCCCGATTTGAAGGTGGTGTATCCCGAAGAGGGCATGGGCTTCGGCATCGACTGCGTGTTCGTGCCCGTCAACGCCCCGCATCCGGACAATGCGCATGCCTTCATTGACTTCATGCTCCGGCCGGAAATTGCCAAGGATATCGCCGAGGTGCAGTCGTACCTGAACTGCAACCTGGCCGCGGAACCCCTCCTGTCGGAGGAATACCGCTCCAACTCCGAGGTGCTCTATATCCCCGAAGAAGTGCTGGGCGACACGGAGTTTATTCAGGACGTGGGCGACGCGCAGGTCATCTACAGCGAAATCTGGACGCAGTTTAAGCAATACTGAGGAGGCGGGGGCATGCTGAAGACCCTATTGCTGGGCATCATACAGGGGCTGAGCGAGTTTTTGCCCATTTCCTCCTCGGGGCACCTGGTTCTTTTTCAAAAGCTGTTGGACATGCCGCAGACCGGCCTGCTGCTGGAAATCCTCCTGCATGTGGGCACGCTGGTCGCGGTGCTGGCCGTGTTCTGGCACGACTGGCTGGATATGCTGCTGCACCTGTTCACCAGCCGCGCCGTGCGCCTGCTGATTGTGGCGACGCTGCCGGCCGTCGTGGCCGCGCTGCTCCTGGAGGACCTGCTGGAGGCCGCCTTCGGAGGATGGTTTCTGGGCGTCAGCTTCCTGATTACCGCCGCGCTTCTGTGCGCGTCGGACTGGCTGGCTGCCCGCGTTGCGGACCAGGGCCGCCGCCCGCGTGCGGGCGTGGAGGATATGCGCTATCAGCAGGCGCTGGCCATGGGCATGATGCAGGCGCTGGCGATTATTCCGGGCGTATCCCGTTCCGGTTCGACCATCGTAGGCGGTATGGCCTCGGGCGTGTCCCGCCAGACGGCGGCCAAGTTTTCGTTTCTGATGAGCGCCATCGCCACGGTGGGGTCGCTGGTGTTCAAGTTCAGGGACCTGCTGGCGGCGGGCGGCGAAACCTTCGAAGGCGGCTGGGCGGGCATGCTTCTGGGCATGCTGGCCGCGGCGGTGAGCGGATATCTGGCCATCCGCTGGATGCTGGCGCTGATTCAGCGGGTGAGCCTGAAATGGTTCGGGCTGTACACGGCCGTGCTGGGGCTGCTGGTGCTCGCGGACCAGCTCTTCTTCGGGATAGTCTTTGACAAAATCGTGTAAGGGGTTTGGCCGTGCTGCACTTTTACTTTGGCGTCATGGGTTCTTCCAAGACAGCGATGCTGCTCATGCAGCGCTATAACTATCAGCAGCAGGGGTATACCTGCGCGCTCGTCAAGCCCTCCATCGACTCGCGCAAGGGCGTGGATATTGTGTTTTCGCGGGTCGGGCTGCAGGCCGTGGCGGATATCGTGCTGGCGCCGGATCATAGCGTGCGCGAGCAGCTTCTGTGGCTGGAAACCAGAAAGCCCGGACAATTGCAGCATATTTTCGTGGATGAGGCGCAGTTTCTGACCGAAGCGCAGGTCGTGGAACTGGCCGATATGGCCGACGCGCTGGAGATTTACTGCTATGGCCTGAAAACGGACTTCCAGGGGAATTTTTTCCCCGGCTCCAGCGCGCTGCTCCGCTTTGCGGATACCTTTGCGGAGCTGGAACAAAGCCTGTGCTGGTGCGGAAAGAAGGCGACGATGAACACGCGCGTGGACGCGCAGGGCCGCGTCATCCGGGAAGGGGAGCAGGTTCTGATTGACACGGGCGAAGCCGTCACGTATATCGGCCTGTGCTATAAGCACTGGAAGCAGGGAAAAAGCGGGCTGTGCGGGAACGTGTGAAATGCGTTCCCGAACGAATCGGAGCCGGCGTGACCTGACGCGCCGGCTCCTGCCAACGCCCTTTTTCCTTCCGGATGGCACGCCGCACAGGGCAGCCCCTTTCCGCTTCACCCACCCAACCATACCCCCCTTTCGGGGAAAACGCAAGGGGGCATGGTCTGACGGGAGGGTTCAGTAAAGGATTTTCAGGACGGCGACGCATTGCGCAATGCCCAACGCCCTGCTGTCCAGGGAAATTCGGTAGTTCTTGGCATACCCCCATTTCATATCCGTGTAGAAACGATGGAAGGCCGCCCGGCGTTTGTCCTTTTCCCGAATCCGTTCCTCCGGGGTTTGTTCTCGCTCCCCGCACACCTCCACAATTCGCTTTGCCCGGTATTCCATGCTTGCGTGAATAAATGCGGTCAGACAATCGGCCGTATGCCGCAGGATGTAATCCGCGCAGCGCCCGACGATAACGCAGGGCCCTTTTTCCGCCAGCTCCAGGATGACCTTGCGCTGGATTTCCCACAGATAGTCTTCATTGGTTGGGCCGAATGCGCGGTTGGAAGAAAAGAGGGAAGCCGCCCATCCGGTGGGCGAGGATTCTTCTACGCGCTGCACATAGGCTTCCGCAAAGCCGCTCTGCCGGGCAATTTCATGGATGAGCTCGCTGTCGTAGCAGGGGATTTTCAGCTCCTCGGCCAGTTTCTTCCCTATCGTCCGTCCGCCGCTGCCGAATTCCCGGCTGATGGTAACAATGCGATGCTTTTTCATGCGATGATCTCCCTTTTGTTCAGTGCTTGATAGGTGCGGGCAATCAGTACCAGCGCCACCAGAAAGGTCAGAATGTCGGACGCCGGCATGGAAAACAGGACGCCGTCCAGGCCGAAAAACAAGGGCAGCACCAGCGCGAACCCAACGCCGAAGACCACCTCCCGAATCATGGACAGGGCGGTGGACTCCGCCGCCTTTCCCATGGCCTGCAGGAAGATGAAGCAGGCCTTGTTGATGCAGGCCGGAATGATCATGCACAGATAGACCCGGAAGGCCCGGACGGCAAATTCGGTATAGTAGGCGCTTTCGTTGGAAGCGCCGAAAATGCGGATGAGCTGCTGCGGGAAGAATTCCGCCAGCACGAAGCCCACGGCGCCCACGGCGGCTTCCGCCAGGAGGAGCTTCGTGAACAGCTCCCGGACGCGGGCGCTTTTCCCTGCGCCCATGTTGAAGCCTACCACGGGAATACAGCCGGCCGCCATGCCCACCACAACGGAGATGACAATCTGGAAGAACTTCATGACAATCCCCACCACCGCCATAGGAATCTGGGCGTATTGCGCCTGTCCGAAGATGGGGTCCAGGGCGCCGTATTGACGCAGCATGTTGTTGATGGCCGCCATGGACGCCACCAGGGAAATCTGGGAGAGGAAGCTGGTCATGCCCAGCAGCAGCGTCTTCCCGCAAATCCTTCCGTCCGGTCGGAAGTCCTGCCGGGCGGGCCTGATGGTTTTCATGTGCAGAAGATACCACACCGCCAGGGCCGCGGTGATGGCCTGGCCGATGACGGTGGCTACGGCGGCTCCCATCATGCCCCAGCGGAACGCAAAGATAAAAATCGGATCGAGAATGATGTTGGCCACGGCGCCGGCCAGGGTGGAGGCCATGGCGAATCCGGGGCTCCCGTCCGCCCGGATAACCGGGTTCATGGTCTGGCCGAACATATAAAACGGGATGCCTAGGGTAATATAAAAGAAATACTCCTGCGCGTATTGAAACGTCTCCTCATTCACCGTTCCTCCGAACATGGAGATAATGTCGGACGAAAAGAGCAGATACAGCGCGGTCAACACCAGGCTGCCGGCCAGGGTCATCACCACGGCGCCGCCGACGCTGCGCTTTGCGTTTTGCTGTTCGCCTTTTCCCAGGCTGATGCTGACAAAGGCGCAGCAGCCGTCGCCCACCATGACCGCAACGGCCAGCGCCACCACGGTCAGCGGGAACACCACCGTGTTGGCTGCATTGCCGTAGGAGCCCAGGTAGCTGGCGTTGGCGATGAAGATTTGGTCGACAATGTTGTAAAGCGCGCCGACCAGAAGGGAAATGATGCAGGGAACGGCGTATCGCTTCATCAGCTTTCCCACACGTTCCGTTCCCAGGAATTGATGGCCATGTTCCATCGACGGATACTCCTCTCGACACAAAGAACGCGCGCAGCCTTCGGTCGCTGGATTTACGCCAAAGGCTACGCGCGTTCCCCTTAAGATAGGTTCATTTCAGATAATCGCCCACCGGACAGGCATTGTACTGCTTGATGATTTTGATGACGACAGAGCCGTCGGGCTGAGCCGTCTGCTCGATGATTCTGTACTGGATGCGGTTGCGTTCCAGGTTTTTCTTGTACTGCTCCACCTCCTGCGCCACCTGCGCGACGGCGCCATCATGGGCGACGCCTTCCTTCAGCATAAAGTGCAGTGTCTGGCAGATACAGGCCGCCTTGACTCGTTTCATAGGGCTATCTCCTTTGCTAATCAATATGCTATGCGGCTTCCTGCGCCACTGGATTTACGCACAAAGCCACATATTTTTCATTTATGATACCTTCTTTTTTGCAAAAATCAAAGGAGCTTTTAAACAAAAAACCGCCCGAAGACATTTGGCAAAACCGCCCTGTGTACTGTTTCCGCCGCTTTTGATGCAGGGGCCTGCGCTGGCGG
>DVFI01000034.1 GCA_018713305.1 Candidatus Avichristensenella intestinipullorum | reverse complement strand
GTCCTGGCTGCACGATAACGCCACCGTGCTCGAGGAGGCCTATGAAGCCGATGCCACGCATGTCACGGTTCGCCTGGACAGGGCGCGCCTTGACAGAATTGCGGCGGAGCCGGGAACGGAGGTTTTGGCTCCATGACATTGCAATGGCGGGTGTTGGCGCTGGTGCTTGGCCTTTGCACCGCAGGCTGCGCTTCGGTGGAGAGCCTGTTTCCGTCCAATAATCCCTATGACATCCTGCGCCTGGTGAATCGCGACCATAAGCTGCCGTACGAATTTGTCCCGGACGTGGTGCTGCCCAATGTGCCTGCCGCGCCGGGAAAGGAAGAATATGTGTACCTGCGCGAAGAGGCGGCGCGCGCGCTGGAGGCCCTGTTTTCGGCCGCGCTGGCGGAGGGGCATACGCTCTATGCGGTATCGGGATACCGTTCGTATAGCCTGCAGGCCTCTCTGTTCCGCCGCAAGGTGGAGCGCGTGGGCAGCGAAGCCAAGGCGATGCTGACCGTTGCGCCGCCGGGCGCTTCCGAACATCAGCTGGGCCTGGCCATGGACATCAACGGCGAGACGACGCTGTCTCTGGGCCTTACGGAGGATTTCGGCGCGTCGCCCGAGGGCCTGTGGGTGTATGAAAACGCGCACCGCTTCGGCTTTATCATTCGCTACCCGGAGGGGAAAACCGACATCACGGGCTATGCCTGGGAACCATGGCACCTGCGCTATGTGGGCGAGGATGCCGCAAGGGAGATGCATTCTTTGCAGGTTACTTTTGAAGAATACCATGCGCTGCTGCAGGAGCGCCGCGTGCAGGCATGGTCCCAAGAGACGAAGGAGGAACTGTAACATGCGAACGTTTTGCGCCACCGTGGCTTTTCTGCTGGCACTGTGCCTGGGATGCGCCGGTCCCGGCGCTCCGGAAGCGGCCGTAAACCGCGCCATGGCCCAGGAAGCCGCCACGCCGGAGATTGCGCCCGTGAGCGAAAGCGGAGGGCTCGCGTTTTCCACGCCGCGGCCGTCGCAAACCGAGCCGCCGCTGGTGGAAGTGCCGGAGGAGTCCGAGGAGGCGCTGCCGTGGACGTATCCCATTTCCCGGGAAATCCTGGACGACGAGCAGGACGTGCTGCGCCTGGTGAACGCCAACAACCTGCTGGACAAGGACTATCCGGGCGAGGATATGCTGGTGGAAGTGACCGTCCGGAAAGCGAACTCCAACGAGATGCTGGCCAGGGCGGTTGCCAGCGAAGCGCTGCAGGCCATGTTTGACGCGGCGGACGAGGACGGGCTGAAGCTGTATCTGTACTCCGCCTACCGCAACTACCGCTCGCAGGAGGTCATTCACTATAACCGCGTGGAGGCCATGGGCTACGACGACGGGCTTGTGCAGGTGGCGGGCGGTTCCGAGCATCAGACCGGCCTGGCCTTTGACGTGATCAGCTATGCCTGGATTGGCTCGCGCTTTAACGAGGATTTTGCCGACACCCCGGAAGGCCAGTGGATGGCGGAAAACTGCACGCGCTTTGGGTTTATCATCCGCTATCCCGAAGGGAAACAGGACATTACAGGCATCGAATACGAGCCCTGGCATCTGCGCTATGTGGGCGTGGAAGTGGCTACCTACATGACGGAGAAGGGCCTGACGCTGGAAGAATTTACTGTGGAATGGCGCAACGCGGTATTTGATTACGAGATGCAAAGCCAGCAGTCCATGAGCATTGATTCGTTCTGAGCGGACTGCCCGTGCAAAGAAGGAATGGTGATATGTACAGCATCGGATTTATAGGAGCGGGCAATATGGCGGGCGCGCTGATGCGGGGCATGATGCGCGGAAATCTTGGCGTCCGGGACATTGTGGCATATGACCTGTGCGGGGAGAAGGTGCTCGCGCTGGGGGTTGCGCAGGCGCACAGCGTAGAGGAAGCGGCGCGGCTTGCGCCGATTCTCGTGGTGGCCGTCAAGCCCAAGGACGTCGGGGACGTGCTGCGGCAGCTTCGGGATGCGGGCTATCCGGGCGCGCTCGTTTCCATTGCCGCGGGCTGGACGCAGGAAAAGCTCGCCGAGTGTTTTCCGGGACGCGCCGTCGTGCGGATGATGCCCAACACGCCCGCGCTGGTCGGAGAGGGCATGATTGCCATAGCAGAAAACCATACCGCGCCTGCGGACGTGCTGGAAAAGCTGACGTCCATGCTGGCTTCCTGCGGCCGCGTCATGCTGGTACCGGAAGCGCAGATGGATGCGGTCGTCGGCATCAGCGGTTCCGGCCCCGCCTATCTTTACATGTTTCTGGAGGCGTTTGCCGATGCGGGCGTGCGGCAGGGGCTGCCGCGCGAGCGCGCCTATACGCTGGCCGCGCAGACCATGCTGGGCGCCGCCAAGATGGTGCTGGAGACCGGCATGCATCCGGGCGCGCTGAAAGACGCCGTCTGTTCACCCGGCGGAACGACTATCGAAGCCGTGTACGCGCTGGAAAAGGCCGGGCTGCGCGGTGCGGTGATGGATGCGGTGGACGCCTGCGCGCGCCGCGCCGCACAAATGGCGGGGAAGTAGGGGAGTGTCGGCGTGAAAGAAGTAACCATTTATACGGACGGCGCGTGCTCCGGCAATCCCGGTCCGGGCGGCTGGGCGGCGGTGCTGCGCTATGGCGAACATGTCAAGGAAATGAGCGGTTTCATGCCGCAGACCACCAATAACCGCATGGAAATCATGGCCGCCATTCAGGGCCTGGGCGCGCTGAAGCAGCCGTGCAGCGTCACGCTGTGTTCCGACTCCGCATACCTGGTGAACGCCTTTGAAAAAGGCTGGATTCAGAACTGGCAGCGCAACGGCTGGAAGAACGCCGCCAAAGAGCCGGTGGAAAACCAGGATCTGTGGACCATTCTTTTGATGACCATTCGCAGGCATGGCCACGTCGTGCGCTTCACCAAGGTGCCGGGCCATGCGGACGACGCGGACAACAACCGCTGCGACGCGCTGGCCCGCGCCGCCATTCGCGAAAATCAGAAGGCGTCTGCCGGGGATGAAACGCAGCCGGCTGAAGAAAATCCGCCGGCGGCAGGCCGGGGGACGGCCGGACGGCCCAAACGGTTCTACCCGGTGAAATCTTAAACTATTCGCAAAAGAAGCCTTTAACGAATAGATTGACAGTTTTGACGGACTGTGGTATGATGAGCGCAGAAAAGCGGCCCGGCGGGTTTTCCCCGGGCGCTGAGGAGGCGCTTTTATGCCACGGTCCGTTCCTTATGCCCGACAGGTGTCCCAGCGCCAGACGCAGCGCATTCGCGAGCGGCTGCGCGAGATGCCCGCCTGCGTCGGCGATTTTCTGATTTCCATGGAAGATCAGTACGCCGCGCTGACGCGCCTGGCGTACCTGTTGGATTTGCGCGTCTTTTTCGAATACCTCATCGCCGAGTGCCCGCGCTTTGCGGACAAGCAGCTGACGGACATCACGCTGGACGATATCCGCGCCGTCACCCTGGCGGATTTGGAGCGTTACCCCGGCTATCTGACCCTGTATTTCCGCCGCGCCCATCCGGACTGCCCCATAGAAAACGCCGAGGCCGGAAAAATGCGCAAGCTCTGTTCCCTCCGCTCCTTCTATAATTATTTGTTTGAACATAAATATATAGAGGGGAACCTGGCCGCTCTGGTAGCGCTTCCCAAGCTGCACGAAAAGGCCATATTGCGCCTGGAACCCGACGAGGTGGCCAGGCTGCTGGACGCGGCCGAAAGCGGCGAAGGCCTCGGCGACCGCCAGAAAAAATACAACGAAAATACCCGCGTGCGCGACGTAGCCATTCTGACGCTGCTGCTGGGCACAGGAATTCGTGTGAGCGAATGCGTCGGACTCAACCGCGAAGACATCAACTTTGAAGAAAACGCCATGCTGATCACGCGCAAAGGCGGCAAGGAAATGATTCTTTATTTTTCCGACGAAGTGGCGTCGGCGCTCCGGGCATACCTGGCGCAGCGCGAGACCGTCCAGCCGCTGGAAGGACACGAGGACGCGCTGTTCCTCTCGCTGCAGCGGCGGCGTATCACGCAGCGCGCCATTGAAAACCTGGTCAAAAAATACGCCGCCGTCGCCGCGCCGCTCAAACGGCGCATCAGCCCGCACAAGCTGCGCAGCACCTATGGCACGGCGCTATACCATGAGACAGGCGATATTTACCTGGTCGCCGATGTGCTGGGCCATTCCGACGTGAACACCACGCGCAAGCACTACGCCGCCATGGCGGACGACAGCCGCCGACGCGCGGCGCAGGCAGTCCGGCTGCGCGACGATGGCCCGTCGCGGGAAGGAGACGCGCAATGATGACCGGATGACGCCGCATGCGCCCTCGCCGGGCGGACTGGCGGCAGCATCGCTGCCAGGAATTGCGGCAGCCGACGCCGGATGATAACCGGGAAGACCGCGGCGCAGGCAGTCCGGCACATTCCGGTCGGCTGGCGCCCTCCCCTATCCTCCCGTGACGCCTCCGCAGCCCGGCCTTCCCCGACCGCGCGAAGGCGTCGGGCCCGTCCAGCGCCTGACAGCGGCGCTCACATGGCAGCCGGCACGCCGAAAAAGGCAAAGCGGAGGGCGTCAGAGGGAAAGCGGCCTGCCGAACGGGCCCGGCCCCGTGGGACGGGCGCGCTTCTTACGGCTCCAGGACGAATCCGCAGGCGCCCCGCAGGCTGATAGCCAGGAAGTTTCCGTAGCGGTCAATGATGGCATAGGGCCCGCTTCCCGCATCCAGCAGTCCAACGCGCTTTGCCTGCGCGTCGGGCAAGGCATACACCGGGGTCTCCTCCGTCGGCGAGAACATTTCCGGTTGGACGAGCACATACTCGCTCCGCACCCAGCCATATACCGTCGAGTCCGTGATACGATACCAGTTGTCCACGCTTTCTATGATGCGGATGTGGCTGCCATACGGAAGCGTCGTCAGGGCTTTGGCCGTGCTTTGCGGCCGCTCCCTGACCGTAAGCGTTTCGCACAGCACATAGCCGTCCCGGAAAGGCGGATACCCGTTCCATTCCTCCTGCACAGGCATGGCATCTTCGGCAGACGCCGCGGTCTCCTCCCCGGCCAACGCACCGCCCATCAGGAGCAACCCCAGCAGCAGGAGGAGCGAAATGAAAAACCGGTTTCTTTTCATACCCCATTCCCTTCTCTCCGCGTTCTCTCGCGCATCGCCTGCCGGCAGGTCAACCCGGATACGGCAGGCGCTATTTCTTAGACGCGCTGCGCTGCGCAAAGGTTGCAAAGGGCGCAGCTGCCAAGCGCATGTTTTTGCGCGCCTGCGCGGATGCCCCCGATGCTTTCCCCGCCTTACCCGGAAGCAGTTCGGGCACGGGCGCAGGCCTTCCGCTGCCCTTTTGCCCAAAACAACTGCGGCGCGCCGCCCGGTCCGGCAACGCGCCGCAATGCCCCTGCTTCGTATGATGCGCAGGAGGCCAAGGGTTGACGAAAATCAGCCGGGATTGCCCGGCTTCCGCAGGCACTTTTCCAGCGCGATGCGCTCGCTGCCGGACTCCAGGTAGATGATGCCGCAGCGGACGTATCCATTGCGCAACAGCAACCGCTGCATGGCGTGGTTGTCCCGGTGCGTGTCAATCCGCACGGCATCCAGCCCCTGCGCGAGCGCCTGCGCCTCGCAGGCGGACAGCATCGCGTCGGCCACGCCCTTTCCCCTTCGTTCCGCGCAGACCGCCAGGCGATGGATGCAGGCGTATGGCTCCTGCGTTTTCCACTCGCCCTGATAAATGCGGGCGTAGGTCGGCTCCCCGTCCGTCACCAGCACCGCCATTGCGACAACATCCTGCCCTTCGACATACACCCGGGCATTCTGTCTGCGGATGTCCTCGGCGATGCGCGCTTCGTCCGGATAGCCGTCCTGCCATTGATTCACGCCGCATGCGGCCATGTAGGCCTGCGCCTGCGCGATGATTTCCATCATGCGCGGCAGGTCCGCGGCCTGCGCGGTCCGAAGCGCGTTCATTGCGTAACCAGGCGCACCCGTGCGACCTGTTCCAGCGCGGACAGCTCGGCCAGCAGCGCCTCGCCCGGCGCTTCGCTCACCTCCAGCACCGTCACCGCGACTTCCCCGCGGCTCTTGTTGAGCATGTTGACGATGTTCAGCTTTTCCCGGGAAATGACCGCGGAAATGCGGCTGACAAGGCCCGGCGCGTTGTCATGGATGATCTGCAGGCGGCTGCCCTCCGGGCTGCCCAGCGCCATATCCGGAAGGTTTACGCTGTTGCGGATGGAGCCGTTTTCCAGATACTCGCGCAGCTGTTCTGCGGCCATGCGCGCGCAGTTGTCCTCGCTTTCCGGCGTGGACGCGCCCAGGTGCGGAATGCAGATGACGCCCTTGACGCCGAGCATATCGTCGGTCGGGAAATCGGTCACATAGGTGGCAAGCCGGCCGTCGGCCAGCGCGGCGCGCACGGCGTCCCCGTCCACCAGCTCCGCACGGCTGAAATTGAGCAGATGCGCGCCCGGCTTCATCTGGGCCAGCAGGGATTCCTGGAACATGGCGCGCGTGCTGTCGCTCAGCGGCACATGGACGGTGACAAAGTCGCTCGCCTTCAGCAGCGCTTCGAGGCTGGGCGCCTGCTGGATGGCGCGCGAAAGCGACCAGGCGTGCTGCACGGACAGGTACGGATCCAAGCCCAGCACCTTCATGCCCAGGCCCTGTGCCGCGGCGTTGGCCACCAGCGCGCCGATGGCGCCCAGGCCAATAACGCCCAGCGTCTTCCCGCGCAGCTCGGGGCCAACAAACTGTCCCTTCCCCTTTTCCACCAGCTTGGCAACGCCGGGCTGCCCCTTGAGCGAGAGCGCCCACTCGATGCCCTCCACAACCTTGCGGCCGCTCATCAGCATGCCCAGCACGACCAGCTCCGCCACGGCGTTGGCGTTTGCGCCCGGGGTGTTAAAAACGCAGATTCCGCGCTTGGTATACTCGGCGACGGGGATGTTGTTGACCCCGGCGCCCGCGCGCGCCACAGCCAGCAGGCTTGGCGGGACCGGCAACTCGTGCATCGCGGCGCTGCGCACCAGCACCGCATCCGGCGCGCTCTGCGCGTCCGAAACCTGATACGTTTCGGCGGGCAGCGCCTCGTAGATGACATCGGAAATCTTATTGAGCGTCTGTATGGTATACATGGCGACCCTCCTTTCAGTGGGCGGCTTCAAAGGCCTTCATGAAGTCCACCAGCGCCTTGACCCCTTCGACGGGCATGGCGTTGTAAATGCTGGCGCGCATGCCGCCGACGGAGCGATGGCCCTTGAGGTTCACCAGCCCCTGCGCGGTCGCCTCTTTGACAAACTGGGCGTCCAGCTCCGCCGAGCCGGTCACAAACGTCACGTTCATGCGGCTGCGGTACGCCTTCTGCGCGGTCGGCTGGAACAGACGGCTTTCATCCAGGAAATCATACAGCAGCGCGGCTTTCTCCAAGTTTATCTTTTCAATGGCTTCCACGCCGCCCAGCGCCTTGAGCCATTCAAAGCACAGGCCGGCCATATAGATGCCGTAGGTGTTGGGGGTATTGACCATGCTGCCGTTGTCCGTCTCCACCTGCCAGTTCATCAGCTTCGGGCACAGCTTGCTGGCATGGCCCAGCAAATCCTTGCGCACAATCACAACGGCCAGCCCCGCGGGGCCGATGTTCTTCTGCGCGCCCGCATACACGACGCCGAACTTGGTAATGTCGTATACCTCGCTGAGGATGTTGCTGCTCATGTCCGCCACCAGCGG
>DVFI01000033.1 GCA_018713305.1 Candidatus Avichristensenella intestinipullorum | reverse complement strand
AGGGGTTAACATCCATTGGGGAAGGGGCGTTTTCCAGTTGCTCGTCGCTTACGGAACTGGTGCTTCCGGAAGGGCTGACGTCCATTGGGGAAGGGGCGTTTGCCTGGTGCTCGTCGCTTACCGGGGTGGTTCTGCCGGAGGGGCTGGTATCGATTGCCAGCGAGGCTTTTGACGAATGCACCTCGCTGACAAGCATGGAACTGCCGGAAAGCCTGGAATACATTGGCAATCATGCGTTTGATGGATGCCAGGCCCTTACACAATTTAGTGTATCTATTGACAACGAGAACTTTGCCACGATTAACGGTTTGCTCTATCAGAAGCCAACTAGGACTTTGATAGCTTATCCTGGGGGATGGCAGGATGAAACGCTGGTCATTCCGGAAGGCATTGTGGCCATCGGCGACAACGCGCTTTACGGATGCATATCGCTGGTAGAAGTCATACTGCCACAGAGCCTAACCACCATCGGCAACAATGCATTTTTCAACTGCGAATCGCTCAGAAGCATAGCGTTGCCGGATGGTGTGACATCCATTGGTTCCGGAGCGTTCAATGGGTGTTGGTCGATGGGGGAAATCAAGCTTTCGGAGAGCCTGGCCACCATCGGCAGCGGTGCGTTTCTCGGAGCCGGCACTTGGTTTTCACTTTCACCGGACAACGAACACTACGCCGTGGTTGACGGCATCCTCTATGCAAAGGATACTAAGACGTTGCTGGCCTGCCCTGCAAGATATCCGCAGCGAACCCTTATCGTTCCCGAGGGCATCGTTGCCATTGGCAATTCCGCGTTTCAATCGTGCAGCACGCTGGTTGCAATCACCTTGCCGGAAAGCCTAGAGACGATAGGCGCACGGGCGTTTTTCGATTGCAGGGCGCTTGAGGAAATTGTAATACGGGAGGGCGTGACGTCTATTGGCAACGAGACGTTTTCCTGGTGTTACTCGCTTGCGGAGATTGCTCTGCCGCAAGGCGTGACGTCAGTCGAAAGCCGGGCGTTTGCCGAATGTTCGTCGCTTGCGGAGGTGAAACTACCGGGAAGCGTGACGTTTATCGCGGATGATGTGTTTGAAAACTGCAGCGATCACCTGAAGTTGACGGTGGAACGCGATTCATATGCACGGGAATACGCGAGGGAGTATGGGATTGCCTATGACTATCCCGATCCCCTTTTCTGGCTGCACAACTGACGTAAGGGGAGACTCCAGACGGTCAGGCGGACGCAAAACAAAGGGAGAGCGGCTGAGCGGGCTTTATGCCCGCGGCCGCTCTCTGCTGTGTTCGAGCCGTTACATCCGCTCCGGGGCTTCCAGGCCGATGAGCCACAGGCCGGTGCGAATCACATCCCGCGTCGCTTCGGTCAGGCGCACGCGGGCGGCGGAAGCGCCCGCGTCCTCGTCGAGGATGCGGTGCTCGTAATAGAATTTGTTGTACGCCTGCGCAATTTGCGTCACATGGCGGGTAATCATGGAGGGCTCGTAGCGCTCCGCGGCTTCATGCACCACCTCGCCGAAGCGGGACAGCAGGCGGAGCACCTCCTGCGCCTCGTCGTCGCACAGCGCGTCAAAGCGGGGCTGCGCGGCGTTGCCGCCGGCCTCCGCCGCCCTGCGCAGGAGCGAGCAGCAGCGCGCGTGCGCGTACTGCACATAGGGGCCGGTTTCCCCGTCGAAATTGAGCGCGCGGTCCCACCAGAAATCGATATCCTTGATGCGGTTGTTGCTCAGCGTGGCGTACACCACCGCGCCGATGCCCACCTGCTGCGCCACGCGCTGCTTATCCTCCAGGTTGGGGGACTTTTCTTCTATAATAGCCAGCGCCTTTTCCACCGCGCGGTCGAGCAATTCGTCCAGGTAAATCATGCGGCCCTTGCGCGTGGAAAGGGACTGCCCCTCATAGCTGACCATGCCAAAGGCGACGTGCACCAAATCCTTGGCCCAGGGATACCCCATCTTTTCCAGCACCTTGAACCACTGGCGGAAATGGAGGTCCTGCTGGTAGGCGACCACATAGAGGCACTTGTGGAAATGGTACGTGTCCTTGCGGTAGAGCGCCGCGGCCAGGTCGCGCGTGGCGTAGAGTGTCGCGCCGTCGCGCTTGAGGATGAGGCAGGGGGGCATGTTTTCCTCGGACAAATCCACGACCTGCGCGCCCTCGCTTTCGACCAGCAGGTGCTTTTCCCGCAGCTCGCGGATGACGCGGTCCATCTTATCATTATAAAAGCTCTCGCCCTGATAGGCGTCAAACTCGACCCCCAGCTTGGCATACACGCGCCGGGCATCCTGGAGCGTGACTTCCTTAAACCAGTTGAAGATGGCCAGGGCCTCCTCGTCGCCCTCTTCAATCTTCTTAAACCAGGCCCGTCCTTCGTCTTCCAGCGCCGGGTCCTTCTCCGCCTCCTGATGGAAGCGGACGTACAGCGCGGTCATCGCGTCCACGCCGCCCTGCTCGACCTCCTCGCGGGAGCCCCAGCGCCGATAGGCGCATATCATCTTGCCAAACTGCGTTCCCCAGTCGCCCAGGTGATTGATGCCGACCGTGCGGTATCCCAGAAAATCATAGATGCGCTTGAGCGAGTGACCAATCATGGTGGTGGACAGATGGCCGATATGGAAGCGCTTGGCGATGTTGATGGAGCTGTAGTCCAGGCATATGGTTTTTCCCGCGCCCTCCTCGGAAGCGCCGTAGCGCGGCGTGATGGCCTCCAGCGTCTGCCGGGCGAAGTTTTCCCGGTTCAGCCGGAAGTTCAGGTATCCGCCCGCCACCTGCGCCTGCGCGGTCCGGGGTTCGTCGATGGCGGCGCACAGCGCCTGCGCAATGATGGGAGGCGCCTTGCGAAGCGGCTTGGCCAGCCGGAAACAGGGAAACGCGTAATCGCCCATCGTCGGATCCGGCGGAATCTCCATCAGGCCCGCAATCTGCGCCGCGTCGGGCAGGTCCTGCGCGTCGGGAAAGGCTTGGTGCATGGCGCGTTTGATGAGCGCCGCGATGCGCTTTTTGGCTTCCATTGAGATACCGTCTCCTTCCATATTCTCCGCCGTATGACGTCAGCGCCTCGGCGCAAACGGATTGCCCTTCATCATAGCACGCGCGGCCGCGCCGGTCAACCGCTGTCCGCGGCAAAACGCCGCGCCGGGAAAAAGCGGGACTATTTTCAAAAAAAGTGCGGAAATCCGCAAAAAAATCGGGCGAAGGGGGTTGTCAAAGCGCCATAACTTGGTTTATACTATTAGGGCTGTCGTTCTGGGATGAAGCGATAAGTTACCGGTCGGCCGCCGGAGAATTATCGCAGACCATGTCCGGACAATCGGGCGACGGGCTCCTGCCCCGCCGCATGGGTTTTCTAAAAGGAAACACCCGGCCCGGTGTGCAGGCGGCTCGAGAAAAAAGGAGGAAAAGACGTGGCCAATCAGAAAATCCGCATCAAGCTCAAGGCCTATGAGCACAACCTCATCGATCAATCCGCAGAGCGCATTGTCGAGACGGCGAAGCGGACGGGCGCGAAGGTGTCCGGCCCCATCCCGCTGCCGACCGAAAAGGAGATTATCACCATCCTGCGCGCTCCCCACAAGTACAAGGATTCCCGTGAGCAGTTCGAGCTGCGCACCCACAAGCGCCTCATTGATATCCTGCAGCCGACGCCCCGCACCGTGGACGCGCTGACCAAGGTTGACCTGCCGGCGGGCGTGGAAATTGAAATCAAGCTGTGATTCGAGCGTAACAGGAGGTTTAACCATGAAGAAAGCTATCGTCGGCAAAAAGGTCGGCATGACGCAGGTGTTCTCGCCCGACGGGCGCCTGATCCCTGTCACCGTCATTCAGGCCGGCCCCTGCACGGTGGTGCAGAAGAAGACCGTCGAAAACGACGGCTATGCGGCGGTGCAGGTCGGTTTCGATACCATCCCCGAGCACCGCGTCAAAAAGCTGGTCAACAAGCCCCAGGCGGGCCATTTCAAAAAGGCGGGCGTGGCCCCCACCCGCAAGCTGCGCGAGTTCCGCTTTGAGGACAGCGACGCCTACGAAATCGGCCAGGTCATCAAGGCCGACGTTTTTGCCGAGGGCGACAAGGTCGACGTGACCGGCATTTCCAAGGGCCATGGCTACACCGGCACCATCCGCCGCTGGAACCAGCATACCGGCCCCATGGCGCACGGCTCGAAGTACCATCGCGGCGTCGGCTCGATGGGCGCCAACTCCGATCCGTCCCGCGTCTTTAAGAACAAGCACATGCCCGGCCATTACGGCGTGGAGAAGGTCACCATCCAGAACCTGTCCGTGGTGCGCGTGGACGCAGAGCGCGATTTGCTGCTCGTGCGCGGCGCGGTGCCCGGCCCCAACGGCGGCCTGGTCATCGTCCGCGGCGCTGTGAAGGCCTGAGGGAAGGAGGAAACGACGAAATGCCTACCGTGAATCTGAAAAACACGCAGGGCGCGACCGTCGGGCAGATTGAGCTTTCCGATGCCATCTTCGCCGCCGAGGTCAACCCCTTTGCCATGCACCTGGTCGTGCGCGCCATCCTCAACGGACGCCGCCTCGGCACCCAGTCCGCCCTGACCCGCACCGAGGTGCGCGGCGGCGGCCGCAAAATCTACCGCCAGAAGGGCACCGGCAACGCGCGCCATCACGGCAACCGCGCGCCCCAGTTTAAGAAGGGCGGCGTCGTGTTCGCGCCCAAGCCCCGCGACTATGATATTTCCGTGCCCAAGAAGGTTCGCCGCCTGGCGATGAAGTCCGCCTTCACTTCCAAAGCGCAGGCCGACGAAATCATCGTGCTGGACAAGCTCGCCCTGGACGCCCCCAAGACCCGGGAAATGGTCAAGGTGCTGCGCGCGCTGGGCGCCACGAAGAAAGCGCTGGTCCTGGTGGCCGAAAAGGACGAACAGCTCCTGCGCGCCAGCCGGAATATCCCCGGCGTGACCATCGCCCTGATTAACACCCTCAATGTCTACGAAATCCTGCGCCATGATGCCTTCATCCTTACGCAGGACGCCGTCCGCCAGGTCGAGGAGGTGTACGCATGAAGGATCCCCATGATATTATCCGCCGCCCCGTGCTGACGGAAAAGGCGTACGACGGTTTTGCCGACAAGCGCTATGTTTTCGAGGTCGCCATCGGCGCCAACCGCACGGAAATCAAGCAGGCCGTGGAAACCATCTTCGGCGTGAAGGTCGAAAAGGTCAACACCCTGCGCACGCTGGGCAAAATCAAGCGCCAGGGCAGGCACTCCGGCCGCACGCCGGAAATCAAGAAAGCCTATGTCACGCTCAAGAAGGATTCCAAGGACATCGAATTCTTCGACGGCATGGCGCAGTAAGGAGGGTACCGCATGGCCATCAGAGTTTACAAGCCTACATCCCCCGCGCGGCGCTTCATGTCGGTGCTGACGTTTGAAGAGCTGACCAAAAAGGCGCCCGAGCGCTCCCTGACGGAATACCTCAAGAAGCATGCCGGCCGCAACGCGCAGGGCAAAATCACCGTCCGCCACCAGGGCGGCGGCAACAAGGTCAAGTACCGCATCATCGATTTCAAGCGCGACAAGGACGGCATCCCGGCGAAGGTCGCCGCCATCGAATACGACCCGAACCGCTCCGCTTTCATCGCGCTGCTCCACTACGTCGACGGCGAAAAGCGCTACATCCTGGCCCCCCTGGGCCTGAAGGCGGGCGACACCGTCATCTCCGGCCCCGAGGCCGACATCAAGCCCGGCAACGCGCTGCCCATCGCCAACATTCCCCTGGGCACGCTGATTCACAACGTGGAAATCAAGGCCGGCCGCGGCGGCCAGCTCGTCCGCTCCGCCGGTAACGCCGCGCAGCTCATGGCAAAGGAAGGCGCCTACGCGCAGGTGCGCCTGCCCTCCGGCGAAGTCCGCAAAATCCCCATGAACGCCAAGGCGACCATCGGTACGGTCGGCAACACCGACCATGAAAACGTCCGCATCGGCAAGGCGGGCCGCAAGCGCCATATGGGCGTGCGCCCGACGGTTCGCGGCGTGGTCATGAACCCCTGCGACCATCCGCACGGCGGCGGCGAGGGCAAGAGCCCCGTCGGCATGCCCGCGCCCGTGACCCCGTGGGGCAAGCCCGCGCTGGGCCTGAAGACGCGCAAGCATAAGAAGTATTCCAACAAGATGATCGTCAAGCGTGCGGGCAAGAAATAAGGAGGCAAGCGCATGAGCAGATCCGTCAAAAAGGGACCGTTCGTAAGCGAACGCCTTTTGAAGAAAATCGTCGAGATGAACAACAGCGGCAAGAAGAGCGTGCTGAAGACCTGGAGCCGCGCGAGCACCATTTTCCCGGACTTCGTCGGCCATACCATCGCCGTGCACGACGGCCGCAAGCATGTCCCGGTCTATATCACCGAGGAAATGGTCGGGCATAAGCTGGGCGAGTTCGCCCCGACCCGCACGTTCCGCGGTCATGCGGGCGAAAAGGCCTCTGGCCGCAAGTAAAGGAGATGAGATGAATGGCCACCCGAATGAAGGAAAAAGCGGCCGCCCGTGCCGCAGGCGCTGACAAGCGCCCCCGCGCAATCGCGAAGTACATCCGCATCTCCCCGCGCAAGGTCAAGATCGTCATCGATCTCATCCGCGGCAAGCAGGTGGATCAGGCGCTTGCTATCCTGATGTATACGCCCAAGGCCGCCGCGCCCGTCGTGGAAAAGCTGCTCAACTCCGCCATCGCCAACGCGGAAAACAACCTGCAGCTCTCCCGTGACGAGCTGTATGTCGCCGAGGTGTTCGCCAATCCGGGCCCCACGCTCAAGCGCTACGTTGCCCGTTCCCGCGGCAGCGCGTCCCCGATGCTCCGGCGTACGAGCCATATCACCGTTGTGCTGGACACCAAGCACTAAGAGGGAGAAGGAGGAATCACTTTGGGTCAGAAAGTAAATCCCCATGGAGCGCGCGTGGGCGTAATCATGGATTGGAGCACCCGTTGGTTTGCGGACAAAAAGGATTTCGCCAACAACCTCGAGGCGGATCACAAGCTCCGTAAAATGCTGAAGGAAAAGCTGAACGCGGCCGGCATCTCGCGCATCGACATCGAGCGCTCCACCGGCAAGCTCACCGTGACGCTTTTCACCGCCAAGCCGGGCGTGGTCATCGGCAAGGGCGGCGCGGGCGTTGAGGCGCTGAAGAAAGAGCTGGAAGCGTTCGCGGGCTGCGCGGTGGCGCTGAACATCATGGAGATTAAGAATCCGGAGACCGACGCGCAGCTGGTGGCCGAGAACATCGCCCAGCAGCTGGAACGCCGCATCTCCTTCCGCCGCGCGATGAAGCAGTCCATCCAGCGCGCGATGAAGGGCGGCGCCAAGGGCATCAAGACCGCGGTGAGCGGCCGGCTCGGCGGCGCGGACATCGCCCGCAGCGAGGGCTATCACGAAGGGTCCATCCCGCTGCAGACCCTGCGCGCCAACATCGACTACGGCTTCGCCGAGGCGAAGACCACCTATGGCCGCCTGGGCGTCAAGGTGTGGATTTACAAGGGGCAAATTCTGCCCAAGAACAAAAAGAACCCCGTCCGGGCCGAAGGAGGCAGATAACCATGTTGATGCCCAAGAGAGTCAAGCGGCGTCGTGTGTTCCGCGGCCGCATGAAGGGAAAGGCCCAGCGCGGCAACTTCATCGCCTATGGCGAGTATGGCCTGGTGGCCACCGAGCCCGCCTGGATCACCTCCCAGCAGATTGAAGCCGCCCGTATCGCGCTGACGCGCTATACCCGCCGCGGCGGCCAGGTCTGGATTAAGATTTTCCCCGACAAGCCCGTGACCGAAAAACCCGCCGAGACCCGCATGGGCTCCGGCAAGGGCTCTCCGGAATACTGGGTGGCGGTCGTCAAGCCGGGTCGCGTGCTGTTCGAGATTGCCGGCGTGGAAGAGGCGGTAGCCCGCGAGGCGCTGCGCCTGGCCGCCCACAAGCTCCCGACCAAGTGCAAGTTCGTCATCAAGGAGAAGGCGGCAGGAGGTGAGGCTGAATGAAGGCAAAAGAGATGAGGCAGATGGATTCCGCCGCGTTGGAAGCCAAGGTCAAGGAGCTGAAGGCCGAACTGTTCAACCTTCGTTTCCAGCTTGCCACCGGTCAGCTTGAGAACACCATGGCAATCCAGAATGTCCGCCGCGACATCGCGCGCGCCAAGACGCTCATCCGTGAGAATGAGCGCAAGGCGTGAGGAGAAGGGAGCAAGAATTCATGGCCGAAATGAGAGGCATTCGCAAAACCCGCACCGGCGTGGTTGTCAGCGACAAGATGGACAAGACCATTGTTGTGGCCATCCGCACCCGCGTGCGTCATCCGCTGTACGGCAAGATTATGAACCGTACCACCAAGCTCAAGGCGCACGACGAGAACAACGAGTGCGGCGTGGGCGACCGCGTTCTGGTGATGGAAACCCGTCCGCTCAGCCGCGAAAAGCGCTGGCGCCTGGTTCAAATCATCGAGAAGGCCAAGTAAGGAGGGAGCAGCATGATTCAGCCGCAAACCCGTTTGAAGGTAGCCGATAATTCCGGCGCGAAGGAAATCATGTGCATTCGTGTGCTCGGTGGCTCCTTCCGCCGCTCCGGCGGAATCGGCGATGTAATCGTCGCCTCCGTCAAGTCCGCCAACCCCGGCGGCGCCGTGAAGAAGGGCGACGTGGTCAAGGCCGTCATCGTCCGGATGCACAAGCAGAAGCGCCTTCCCGACGGCAGCTATATCCGCTTTGACGACAATGCCGCCGTCATCATCAACGATCAGAAGCAGCCCCGCGGCACCCGCATCTTCGGGCCTGTGGCGCGCGAACTGCGCGAGAAGGACTATATGAAGATTGTGTCGCTCGCGCCCGAAGTGCTGTAAGGAGAGTGGACGAGAATGAACAAAACCAAGAAGCTCCACGTCCGTACCGGGGATACCGTGGTCGTCATCTCCGGCGTTGATGCGGGCAAGAAGGGCAAAGTGCTGCGCGCCGAGCCCAAAGCCGGCAAGGTCGTCGTCGAGGGCGTGGCCATGGTGACCAAGCATCAGAAGGCCCGCGGCCAGGGCATGCCCGGCGGCATCATCCATAAGGAGGCCGCGATTTACGCCTCCAAGGTCATGCTCGTGTGCAGCAAGTGCGGCAAGGCGACCCGCAATGCCCACAAGGTGCTCGAAGACGGCAAGAAGGTGCGCGTGTGCAAGAAGTGCGGCGCGGCCTTCGAGAACTGAGGAGGGGACAGTAGATGGAAAACCGCCTGAAGGATAAATACGTCTCCGAGGTCGTGCCTGCGCTCAAGCAGAAGTTCGGATACAAGAACATCAACGAGGTCCCCAAGCTCGACAAGGTTGTCATCAACATGGGCCTGGGCGATTGCAAGGACAACGCCAAGGCGCTGGAAGCGGCCGTGGGCGACCTTGCGACCATCGCCGGCCAGAAGCCGGTCGTGACCAAGGCGAAAAAGTCCGTCGCCAACTTCAAGGTTCGCGAGGGAATGAACATCGGCGCGAAGGTGACGCTGCGCGGCGCGCGCATGTATCACTTTGTCGATAAGCTGGTCAACATCGCCCTGCCGCGCGTGCGCGACTTCCACGGCGTATCGGCCAAGGCCTTTGACGGCCGCGGCAACTATGCCCTGGGCGTGCGGGAGCAGCTGCTGTTCCCGGAAATCGAGTACGACAAGGTCGATAAAATCCGCGGCATGGAAATGATTTTCGTCACTACCGCCAAGACGGACGAGGAAGCCCGCGAGCTGCTCCGGCTGCTCGGCATGCCGTTCGCCCAAGCGTAAGCGTAAGGAGGAGAAGAAGAAACATGGCAAAACTCAGCATGAAGCTTAAGCAGCAGCGCCAGCCCAAGTTCTCCACCCGGGCGTACACCCGCTGCCGCCTGTGCGGCCGTCCGCATTCGGTGCTCCGCAAGTACGGCGTATGCCGCATTTGCTTCCGCGAGCTGGCGTACGCCGGCCAGATCCCCGGCGTTCGCAAAGCGAGCTGGTAAAGGAGGGAAAGACATGGTCGTTAATGATCCCATCGCCGATATGCTGACCAGAATCCGCAACGCGCAAATCGCGGGGCATGACAACGTGAGCATTCCGGCCTCGAACATGAAAAAGGCAATCGCGAAAATTCTGCTCAGCGAAGGTTTCGTCAAAAACGTTGAGTTCCTCAACGACGGCAACCACACCAGCATTCGCGTGACCCTCAAGTACGTCGACAAGCGCCCGGTCATCGTCGGCCTCAAGCGCATCAGCCGCCCCGGCCTGCGCGTGTACGCCCGCTGCGATGAAATCCCGAAGGTGCTCGGCGGCCTCGGCACGGCCATCATCTCCACGTCCAAGGGCGTGATGACCGACCGCGAAGCTCGCAAGCTCGCCATCGGCGGCGAAGTGCTTGCCTACATCTGGTAATCCGGCGCGCGCGCCGCTTTACGGCCGAAAGGCCATCACGGTAGGGCCCCCAAGGCGCACGCCAAGGAAAGGGCTATTCCGTAAGGAGGAAAAGCATGTCTCGTATTGGTAAGCTCCCCATCAAAATCCCGGCCGGCGTACAGGTTACGATTGCCGAGGACAACACCGTCACGGTCAAGGGCCCCAAGGGTACCCTGTCTCAGCAGGTGAAGGGCGGTATTGCAATCAAGGAAGAAAACGGCTTCCTCGTGCTCACGCGCCCCACCGACTCCAAGCCGCACAAGGCCATGCACGGCCTGTACCGCGCGCTGGTGCATAACCTGGTCGTCGGCGTGACCGAGGGCTTCTCCAAAACGCTGGAGATGGTCGGTACCGGTTATCGCGCGCAGGCCCAGGGCGATACGCTCACCATCAACATCGGCTTCAGCCATCCCGTTGTGCTCAAGGCGCCCAAGGATATCCAGTTTGAGACGCCGGCCCCGACCAAAATAGTGGTGAAGGGCATCAACAAGCAGCAGGTTGGCAACCTTGCCGCGGACATCCGCGCCATCCGCAAGCCCGAGCCGTATCTGGGCAAAGGCATCAAGTACGAAAACGAGCATATCCGCCGCAAGGAAGGCAAGGCCGGTAAGTAATCAGAAAGGGAGTGAGCGCGAATGTTCAAGAAAAGGGACAAAAATGAGGTTCGCAAGATCCGTCACGAGCGCGTCCGGGTTAAGGTTTCCGGCACGCCCGAAACGCCCCGCCTCTGTGTGTTTCGCAGCCTGAAGCATATCTATGCGCAGCTCATTGACGACACCAAGGGCGTAACGTTGGTTTCCGCCTCGACCCTGGATCCCGCTGTCCGCGGCCAGATTGCCGAGGTTGACAAAAAGGGCGCTGCGAAGCTGGTCGGCAAGACCATCGGCGAGCGCGCGATGCAGGCAGGCTTCAAGTCCGTTGTCTTCGACCGCGGCGGCTACGTGTACACGGGCCGCGTGCAGGCCGTCGCCGAGGGCGCCAGAGAAGCCGGATTGGAGTTCTGATATGGAAAATATGCAAAACATGCAGCATGGCAGAGACAACAACCGCCCGCCTCGCCGGGATGACCGCGGCCCGCGCCGCGACCGCCGCGACCGTTTTGAAGAGCCGCCGGAGTTCAAAGAGAAGCTCGTCGCGGTCAACCGTGTTACCAAGGTCGTCAAGGGCGGCCGGAACTTCCGCTTTTCCGCGCTGGTCGTCATCGGCGACGAGAAGGGCCGCGTAGGCTGCGGCATGGGCAAGGCCACGGAAATCCCGGAAGCCATCCGCAAGGCGGTCGAGGCCGCCAAGAAAAAGCTCATCACGGTGCCGCTCAAGGATTCGACCATCCCGCATGAGGCCATCGGCCGCTTCGGCACCGGCAAGGTCGTCCTGCTCCCCGCTCCGGAGGGCACGGGCGTTATCGCGGGCGGTCCGGCCCGCGCGGTGCTGGAGCTGTGCGGCATCCGCAACATCCGCACCAAGTCCTATGGCACCAACAACCCCATCAACATGGTGAAAGCCACGCTTGAGGGGCTCAAGCTGCTGCGCAGCGCCGAGCAGGTCGCCAAGCTCCGCGGCAAAACCGTCGAAGAGATTCTGGGCTGAGGAGGCGAAGGAAATGAAGAAGCTGAAGATTACGCTTGTCAAATCGCCGATTTCCAGCTTGGAAAAGCACATTCGCACCGTCGAGGCGCTGGGCCTTCGTAAGCTCCACCAGTCCGTGGTGCATGACGACACCCCCTCCATCCGCGGGATGATTTTTGTCGTAAAGCATATGGTCACCGTGGAAGAGATTGACCAATAAGGAGGCGCGCCAAGATGAAATTGCATGAATTACAGCCGGCTCCCGGCTCCGTCCATTCGGTCAAGCGCCTGGGACGCGGCCCGGGTTCCGGCCTGGGCAAGACCAGCGGCAAGGGCCACAAGGGCGCCAAGGCCCGCAGCGGCCATGGCAAGGGCGCTTACTTCGAGGGCGGACAGCTCCCCCTGGTTCGCCGCCTGCCCAAGCGCGGTTTTACCAACATCTTCGCCAAAGAATACGCGTATGTGAACGTCTCCGCGCTGGACGCCTTTGAGGACGGCGCGACGGTCGACGTCAACGTGTTGATGGAACAGGGTCTTATCAAAAAGCCCCTGGATGGCCTGAAAGTTCTGGGCAACGGCGAGATGACCAAGAAGCTGACCGTCAAGGCCGCCAAGTTCACCAGCTCCGCCAAGGAGAAGATTGAAGCGGCAGGCGGGAAAGCCGAGGTGGTCTGATATGTTTGAGACGCTGCGAAACGCATGGCGCATCAAAGAACTGCGCAAGAAAATTCTCTATACGCTGTTCATGCTCCTGCTCTACCGCCTGGCGGGCGTCATCCCGGTCGCCGGCGTCAACCCCGAAGCGGTGCAGACGGCCATTGAGAACTTCTCGCTCCTGAACTTCATGAGCGCGATGACGGGCGGTCAGTTCTCCCAGATGACCATCATGGCCATGGGTATTACCCCCTACATCAACGCCTCGATTATCATGCAGCTGCTGACGGTCGCCATTCCGTATCTGGAGAACCTCCAGAAGGAAGGCGAGGAAGGCCGCAAGAAGATTGCGCAATATACCCGCTATGCCACCGTGGTCCTCGGCTTTATCCAGGCCGTAGGCCTGGTGCTGGGCATGGGCGCGGTGCGCGCCGATCACTTCTCTCCCTTCATTACCTCCTGCATGATTGGCGTTTCCATGGCCGCCGGTACCGCGCTGGCCATGTGGATTGGCGAGCGGATTACGGAAAACGGCATTGGCAACGGCATTTCGCTGCTCATCTTCGCCGGCATCATCGCCTCGCTCTTCCAGTGGGTTGTGGGCGGCATCAGCGATTTTGTGACCGCCATTGGCGCCGGCGCGCTGACGGTGGGGATGGTTGTCGTTGCGGTCATCATCATTCTGGCGGTGCTGGTCATGGTGACGGCCGTCACCTTCGTGGACATGGGCGAGCGGCGCGTGCCGGTGCAGTACGCCAAGCGCGTTGTGGGCCGCAAGATGTATGGCGGACAGAGCACGCACATCCCCATGAAGGTCAACTCCTCGGGCGTGCTTCCGCTGATTTTCGCGTTTTCCATCATGCAGTTCCCGGGCACGATTATGGCGTTCTGGCCGAACAGCGCGGTGTCCCAGTGGTGGAATAACTCGTTTATGAACAGCGTATGGTATCAGCTGGTGCTGGCGGTGATGATTATCTTCTTTGCCTACTTCTACACCAGCATTACCTTTAATCCGGTGGACATTGCCAAGAACCTGCAGCAAAACGGCGGTACCATTCCGGGCATCCGCCAGGGCAAGCCGACCAGCGATTATCTGGCGCGCATCTCGCAGCGGATTACCCTGTTCGGCGGCGTGTTCCTGGCCCTGCTGGCCACCATTCCCACGCTGGTGACGCTCTGGGGCGGCATTCAGCTGCCGTTCGCGGCAAGCTCCCTGCTGATTGCGGTCTCCGTTTCGCTGGAGACGACGCGCCAGCTGGAAAGCCAGATGCTCATGCGCCACTACAAAGGATTCCTGTAAGATGCACCGTATGAAATGAAAGGGGGACCGCTCATGAATATCATCTTCCTGGGCCCTCCGGGTTCCGGAAAAGGAACGCATGCACAGCGTGTCAGCGAGGACATGGGCATCCCCCGCATTTCTACCGGGGACATGCTCCGCGAACAGATGAAAAACGGCACGCCGCTGGGACGTGAGGCCCAGGCCTTCGTGGAAGCGGGCGAGCTGGTGCCCGACGGCCTGGTCATCAAGATGCTCCAGGAACGCCTGGCCCAGCCGGACTGCGCGCACGGCGTCATCTTTGACGGCTTCCCGCGCACGCTGCCCCAGGCCGAAGCCCTCGCGCAGATTGCCGACATCGACGTCGTGGTCAACATGGAAATCCCGGACGAAGTGATTGTGGAGCGGATGCAGGGCCGGCGCGTATGCCCGGCATGCGGCCATACGACCCATGTGGAACAGCTGGGCGATTCGCAGAGCTGTCCCAAGTGCGGGCAGGGCCTGACCATCCGCAAGGACGATTTGCCCGAGACGGTGCTGCAGCGCCTGCGCGTGTACCATGAGCAGACGCAGCCGCTGATAGCCCATTACCAGGCGCTGGGCCTCCTGCGCAGCGCCGACAGCAGCGGCGCCGTCGAAACCACGCGCGCAAACGTGCGCGCAGCGTTGGCATGATTACGCTCAAGAACCCCCAACAGGCCGCCAAAATGCGCGAAGCGGGCCACCTGCTGGAAGAGGTGCTGACGGCGGTTTGCGCGGCGGTTGAACCCAGCGTGACCACCCGTCACCTGGACCAGCTGGCCGAACGCCTGATTCGAAAAGCGGGCGCAAAGCCCTCTTTCCTGGGCTACCAGGGCTTTCCGGCGTCCTTGTGTACGTCGGTGGATAACGTGGTGGTCCACGGCATTCCCAACGACCATCCGCTGCGGGAAGGCTCCCTGATCGGGCTGGACTGCGGGCTGGTACTGGATGGCTGGCAGGCGGACATGGCGCGGACGGTGGCCGTAGGCGCCATTGCGCCGGAGGCGCGGCGGCTGATGGAGGTGACGGAGCAGTGCTTCTTTGAAGCGCTGGCCGTCTGCCGGGCCGGCAACCGGCTGGGGGATATCGGGCATGCCGTACAGGCCTATGCCGAAGCGCAGGGGTTTTCCGTGGTGCGGGACCTGTGCGGACACGGCATCGGGCGCGCGATGCACGAAGACCCCGAGGTTTCCAACTTTGGCGAGCCGGGGCACGGAATGCGGCTTCGGGCGGGGATGACGCTGGCCATCGAACCCATGATCAATGCGGGCGGGTACGCCGTGCACATGGATGGCTGGGACGTCACCACGCAAGACGGCTCGCTGAGCGCGCACTATGAGAACACCGTCCTCATTACCGCGGAGGAGCCGGAGATTCTGACGATGCGGACGATGAGGGCAAGAGGATGAACAGACTTCCGATTGAACCGGGTCGCGCCGTGCTTTCCATGGCGGGTCGCGACGCTGGGCGGCGTTTTGTGGCGCTTCGGGTGGATGAGACGTACGCCTATGTCGCCGACGGCGACCTTCGCAAGGTAGAAACGCCCAAGAAAAAGAAGCGCAGGCATTTGCGGGCGACGCCGGAGTTTTTCCCCGGCATCGCGGAGATACTCAAGGATGGCAGCCTGCCGTCCAACGCGGAAATTCGCAGGTGTTTAGCCGACCGACCGCTAAGGGAGGACTTAAAACTTGGCCAAGAATGATGTTATTGAGGTGGAAGGCACCGTCGTGGAAGCGCTGCCCAACGCCATGTTCCAGGTGGAGCTGCCCAACGGACACCGCATCATGGCGCACATCTCCGGCAAAATGCGCATGAACTTCATCCGGATTTATCCGGGGGATAAGGTAACGCTGGAGCTTTCTCCGTACGACCTGACCCGCGGCCGGATTACCTGGCGGAGCAAAGGCTAACCACCACGACACCGAAGGAAGCCCCTGACTTCCGAACACGAATGGGAGGGTATTACCATGAAAGTTCGTCCGTCTGTTAAGCCCATCTGCGAGAAGTGCAAGATTATCAAGCGCAAGGGTCGCGTGATGGTCATTTGCGAGAACCCCAAACATAAGCAGAAGCAGGGCTGAATCACCTGACCAGGGCATGCGCCCCTCGTAGCTTTGCAGGCACGCAAGGCGGCGACGGGGCTTTTGCTATGCGCCGCTTGCCGGCGGCAGACGCTTGACACGGGTCGGTATGGAATGTTATGCTGTCTGTATCGATTTGTCAAGGAAGAAGGTTCATATGAGGAAGAAGCGGATTTTCGCGGCGCTGATGGCCTTGTGGCTGTGCTGCCTGTCCTCTGCCGCGCTTGCGGCGGCCTTTCCGGACCTGGCCTGCTTCCTGAACGAGCCGTGCCGGCTGTACCGGGAACGGTATCAGTTTTCGCAGGACTTTCTCTGCGACGCGTATGTCTGGGAATACCCGGCGGGGTGGGACACGGACAACGACGTGGCGTTTGCGCTGCTGGCCCAGTGGAGCCACGGCTGGGCATGGGAAAGGGGCACGGTGGAGGGGTACGACGCCATTTTGCTGACAGACCACACGGGCGCGCAGGGGTACCTGATTTCCGGATTTGACGGCCATATCCTGCTGCTTGTGCCGGTGGGGTGCGAAATTGAGCCGCTTGCCCTGGCAAACGACGAAGTGCAGACGGCAGCCCCGGATACGAACGTGCCCGCCGCGCAGACGCAGCAGGAAACGGGCGGCGGTCACTGGGAATGGCAGGAGGTCACGGTGGATTGCCCTGCATGCGTGGGCGGCGTTTGCAGCGTATGCAACGGGTCGGGCTTTTACCGGCTGTACGGCGAGAGGGTGCTGTGCAGGATATACTGCTCCTCATGCGACGGGCTGGGAACGTTCACGCAAAGGCAATATGTATTCGTTTCGGACGAGTAAAACCGCCGGAGCCAAATGATGAACAGGAGGAGAAGGACGATGAGAAAACGGCTGTTCCTATGCTTGCTGGCGATAGCAGTGCTGCTTCCTTCGGCGGGCTTCGCGTCCGGACTGGGCGGGCTGACCGGCGGAGGGCTGTCGGGGCTGCTGGAGGAAAACGCCTCCGGGGAGCCGGGGGTTGTGCCGGATCCTGCGGAAATCCTCGGCGCGCAGGGAAGCGTGCTCCAGAGCGATTATACGTTTACGGCCGGGTATGTCTGCACCGCCTATCTCTATCCGCAGGCCGAAAATCTGGAAGCGTTTGTTTCGGATTATACGGCCGCCGCCGAGCAAAACGGGTTTACCGTGCAACCAGTGGAGACGGAAGGGTACACGGGCTGGCAGTATCAGGCCCCGGACGGAAGCTATGCGCTGCTGTTCCCGGAGTTTGAGGGGAATGTGCTGCTGCTCGTACAAAACGGCATGCAGTTCGGCGAGCCGGCGCGCTCGGATTTGTACATTTCCTTCCAGCGCAACGGCCGGTCCATCGAAGGCACCTGGCAGGACGGCACAATCGGCTGCGAGGAATCGCGCCGTTCCATTGGTACGTCTACCAGCTTTGAAATCATGTACTATTTTTCCCGTGCGCCGATTACGTACTTTACCATGGCGTTCCCCAACTATGCGCAGGCCGGCGACGTCTTTCATGTGACGCGCGATCGGCTGATAGACGGCGTCACGATGTATACGGCGGAGGACGGCTACCTGGTGTTCCATGACATATCGGAAGAGCACCGCATGGAAAGCGACAGCGATTATCTGCGCATTGAGATTGAGAGCATGACGGAAACGGACGCCGGCATGGTCATTGAGGGGACGTTCAGCGCATCCTTTGACCGGGGGCAGATGACGTATACGGACGGAGAGTTCCGCGTGCTGAGCGATTGGTAAACGTCCACAGCCTGCGTATTGTCCGGCAGCGTGGCTTCGCTGCCGGTTTTTTTCGGCCGGGCGGCGGCACGGCGGAAACCGTCCCGAAAAAATGAAGAAAAAAGCCAGCGAAAGGAAGGAAAAAATTGCATGAAAGGGCATAAAACGCTTGATTTTCAGGGAGAATGCTGATATAATCTTTAATTGGTCTCACCAGGGGATTCAGCTGTTTGGGCGGCTGCACAGGTTTCACCGCCCTGTGTTCCAAACGGCATTCCATATAGATTTTCCACTGTATTTCCACAAACCACGCAACACGGAGGTGCACGTATGGCACGTATAGCGGGCGTAGACCTGCCCCGGGAAAAGCGCGTTGAGATCGGCATTACCTATATCTTTGGTATCGGCCTGCCCACCGCGCAGAAGATTATTGCCGAAACCGGCATCAACCCCGACACGCGCGTGAAGGATTTGTCCGAGCAGGAAATCAACAAGCTGCGCGAGTACATTGAGCATAACGTCAAGGTGGAGGGCGACCTTCGCCGTGAAATTTCCCTGAATATCAAGCGCCTGGTGGAAATCGGCTGCTATCGCGGCGTCCGCCATCGCCGTGGCCTGCCCGTGCGCGGCCAGAACACCAAACAGAACGCCCGCACCCGCAAGGGTCCCAAGAAGCAGGTCGCCGGCAAGAAAAAGGCGAAGTAAGGGAGGACGAAACTCATGGCAGCGAAGAAAAATCTCAAGCGCGTCTCCCGCAAGCGCCGCGAGAAGAAACTCGTCGAGCGCGGCGCGGCGCATATCCGCTCCTCGTTTAACAATACCATCGTCACGCTGACCGATATCAACGGCAACGCGCTGTCCTGGGCCAGCGCCGGCGGTCTGGGCTTCCGCGGAAGCAAGAAGTCCACGCCCTTCGCCGCGCAGATGGCCGCCGAGACGGCCGCCAAGGCCGCGATGGAGTACGGCCTGAAGACCGTGGAAGTATACGTCAAAGGCCCCGGCTCCGGCCGTGAAGCCGCCATTCGTTCCCTCCAGGCGGCCGGCCTCGAGGTCAACATGATTAAGGACGTCACGCCCATCCCGCACAACGGCTGCCGTCCGCCCAAGCGTAGAAGAGTGTAAGAGGGAGGAACCCAGAAATGGCAAGATATACCGGTTCCGTTTGCCGTCAGTGCCGCCGCGAGGGAGCCAAGCTCTTCCTCAAGGGCGATAAGTGCTATTCGCAAAAGTGCACGTTTACCGTGCGTCCGACGCCTCCGGGCCAGCATGGCCAGGCGCGTCAGCGCAAGATGTCCGAGTACGGCCTGCAGCTGCGCGAAAAGCAGAAGTGCCGCCGCGCCTACGGCGTGCTGGAAGGGCAGTTCCAGCGCTATTATGAGAAGGCCGCCAACATGCGCGGCGTCACGGGCGAGAACCTCCTGTCCCTGCTGGAGCGCCGGCTGGACAACGTGGTGTACCGCCTGGGCTTGGGCGCGTCCCGCCCGCAGGCCCGTCAGTTCGTGCTGCATGGCCATATCCGCGTTAACGGCAAAAAGGTCAACATTCCTTCGTATCTGGTGAAGGAAGGCGACGTCATTACCCTGCGCGACCGCTCCAAGGAGCTGGAGCATTTCAAGGCGCTGCGCGAGGGCACGGGGCGTATCATCCCCAAGTGGCTGACCTTTGACGCCGAAAACCTGACCGCAAACGTCGCGGCCAATCCGCGGCGCGAGGATATCGACCTGACCATCAACGAACAGCTCATCGTCGAGTATTACTCCCGCTAATCGTTTCCTGAGCACACATCGACGGTTTCTGAGGGAGGATTGCTACCATGAGCATAACCGAATTCGAAAAGCCGAAGATCGAGAAGGTAGAGGCCAGCAAGGATTACGGCCGGTTCGTCGTCGAGCCGCTGGAGCGCGGCTTTGGCCAGACGTTGGGCAACGCGCTTCGCCGCGTGCTGCTTTCCTCGCTTCCGGGCGCCGCGGTTACCAGCGTGCGCATCGAAGGCGTGCAGCATGAGTTTTCCACGGTAGCAGGCGTCAAGGAAGACGTTACGGAGATCATCCTGAACCTTAAGCGATTGGCCGTCCGCCTGTTCGCCGAGAGCGTCAAGACGATTACCATTGACAAAACGGGCCCCTATGAACTCACCGCCGCCGATTTGGGCGTGGACAGCGAGCTGGAGGTCATCAACAAGGAGCTGCACATCGCGACGCTCAACGAGGACGCGCATCTGCAGATGACGCTTACCCTGGACAAGGGGCGCGGGTACGTTTCGGCGGACCGCAACAAGATGCCCAACGCCCCCATCGGCGTTATCCCCATTGACTCCATCTTCACGCCGATTGAAAAGGTGAACTATACGGTAGAAGACACCCGCGTGGGCCAGATGACGGACTTTGACAAGCTGACGCTGGAAGTCTGGACAAACGGCTCCATCGCGCCGGACGAGGCCGTCAGCATTGCCGCGAAGATTCTCAGCGGCCATCTCACGCTGTTCACGGCCCTGACGGAGCGCTCCACGGCCGTGGACTTCAACGAGCCGGAGGACACCAAGAAAGGCAAAGTGCTCGAGATGACCATCGAGGAGCTGGACCTTTCCGTGCGCGCCTACAACTGCCTCAAACGCGCGGGCATCAACTCGGTCGCCGAGCTGGTGCAGCGCAACCAGGAGGATATGATGAAGGTGCGCAACCTCGGCAAAAAATCGCTGGAAGAGGTCGAGCAGAAGCTTGCCACCCTGGGGCTGGGCCTGCGCGCCTCGGACGAATAAACACCCAAGCCATTTGGCTTGCAACCGCTATTGTTTCCAAGGATAAAGGAGGTTTCCCCCGATGGCAAAGCAACGCAAACTGGGCCGCCCGGCCGACCAGCGCAAAGCCTTGCTCCGCAATCAGGTTTCCCATCTGCTCTGGTATGGGAAGATTGAAACGACGCTGGCGCGCGCCAAGGAAGTCCGTTCGGTGGCCGAGCGCCTGATTACGCTGGCTGTCCGCGAGTGCGATAATAATGTGGAAGTGACCAAGTCCTTTGACAATGAAAAGGGCCAGACCGTGACCATTAACGTGACCAACGACCTGCCCTCCAAGCTCCATGCCCGCCGCATGATCATGGCGACGCTGTATGATCTGCAGGAAATCAAAAAGAGCGACGAGAGCAAGTCCGAGTATAAGGAGCGCACCAAGGACGTCAAGCATCCGCTGGTGGAAAAGCTCTTCCGTGACATCGGCCCCAAGTACAAAAAGCGCAATGCGGAAAAGAATTGCGCCGGCGGCTATACCCGCATCATCCGCAAGGGTCCCCGCCGCGGCGACGCTGCGGAAATGGTGATTATCGAGCTGGTGTGACGCATCTTCCGTGAAAGACCGCTTTCCAGAATGCTGGGAAGCGGTTTTTTTCATCGGCGCCGACGCCCGGAAGACGCCGCCCGGGGCACGGACATGGCCGTGCATCCGTCGCGCGGCCCGTTGTCCCCGACGCCGGAAGCTGTTGTCCAGAAGCGGGCGAGGCGGGCTGTCTGCAGCAGGCAGGCGCGGGGAAGAAAACGGCGTCCGGAACCGGGGCGGGGTTTTCGCGACGGTGGCGGTCAGTGGATGATAAGCGCACACATATAGCCAAATATAGAGGAACAGGGGAGAGAATGCGCCGAAATGGAAGGGAGATGCTCCTGAAAGTGGAGGGGGATGGGATTTGACGGATGGCAAAGAGGCGGGCCCGACTCCGCCTGCGCCGCGCGACGAGGGGGCGGTGCTGACGGAGGCGCCGGGCGAGGTGCTGCGGGAGGCAAGGACAGGGTCTCCCCGGTGAAAGCACGGGGCTTCAGCGGCTTTTTGTCCCGCGCCTTCGGGCGGCGGGACGGGGCGGGCGCATTCTCTTTGGTTTTCTCTTGATTTTCTTTTGATTTCTCCTCCGGTGATACCCTCCCCATGCCCTTCCATGACAGGAGGGGAAAACCAATGTTGATGCCTATCGTTTCC
>DVFI01000032.1 GCA_018713305.1 Candidatus Avichristensenella intestinipullorum | reverse complement strand
GGCGGCAACGGCGGCGGCGCTGGCGCTTTTGCAGCTTGCGCACAAATGGGCGCTGTTTGCGGGCATGTGCGTGGTTTCATGGTGGACGCTTTCGACCAAATGCCTCGCGGTGGAGGCAAGGGGCGTGCGCGCGGCACTGGAAACTTCCCTCGAGCAGGGCCGCGCGCGCGTGGCGCGCATCGTCGGGCGCGATACGTCCTCCCTTTCGGAAGACGAGGTCGTTCGCGCGACGGTGGAAACCGTGGCGGAAAACGCCACCGACGGCGTAATCGCGCCGATGCTGTACCTGCTGCTCGGCGGCCCGGTGCTGGCGATGGGCTTCAAGGCAGTCAGCACGCTGGATTCCATGGTGGGCTATCTGGACGCGAAATACCGGGACATCGGCTGGTCGAGCGCGCGGCTGGACGACCTTCTCAACTACGTCCCCGCGCGCATCTGCGGCGTTTGGATGGGTGCCGCGGCGCTTCTGTGCGGGCTGGACGGCAAAAACGCGCTGCGCGTTGTGCGGCGCGACCATGCCAACCACCTGAGCCCCAACTGCGCATGGAGCGAGGCGGCGATGGCGGGCGCGTTGCACATACGGCTGGGCGGCGCGCACAGCTATTTCGGAAATATCGTGGAAAAGCCGACGATTGGCGACGACGACCGTCCCGTCGAGATCGAGGACATCTCAAGGGCCGTGCGCCTGCTTTATGCGACGGCGATATCGCTGGCGGCGGCCGTGTTGCTTATGGGGGTGATGCTGTGAAATCCCTGCGGGAAGGATTTACCACCGGCAGTTGCGCGGCAGCGGCGGCGCTTGCCTGCTGCCTTTGGCAGCGGGACGGCGTTTGCCCGGAACAGGTGCGCATCGTCGTGCCCGAGGGCAGGGCGTTCGCGCCCGAGATCCTCCCCCACGCGGACGGGGGCTGCGGCGTTATCAAGGACAGCGGCGACGATCCGGACGTGACAGACGGCATGGAGGTCGTCGCGCGCGTCGATTTGCTGCCCGGCGACGGGGAGATTCAATTTTGCGCGGGAGAGGGCGTGGGCACAATCACCCAGCCGGGGCTGAAGATTCCGCCGGGCGAGCCTGCCATCAACCCCGTGCCGAGGAAGATGATCGAGGAGGCTGTGCGCAGCGTGTTCGGCGGCAGGGCGGCGCGCGTGACCATTTCCATTCCCGGCGGCGCACAGACGGCGCGGCGTACGTTCAATCCGCGGCTTGGCGTCGAAGGCGGGCTGTCGGTGCTTGGCACCAGCGGCGTCGTGCGTCCGATGAGCGCGCAGGCGCTGCGCGATTCTCTTTATGAGGAACTGAAGATGCGCGTCGCGCAGGGACGGCGCGAACTTGTCTTCACTTTCGGCAATCAGGGCGAGGAAGCCATGCGCGCGCTGTTTCCCGGCATGTGCGTCGTGCAGGTGAGCAACGAGCTGGGCTTTATGCTGGACGCGGCGCGGGAACTCGGCGTGCGGCGCGTGTTCCTGGGTGGGCATCCCGGAAAGCTGTGCAAGGTGGCCGCGGGCGTGATGCAGACCCACAGCAAGTGCGCCGATGCGCGGCGCGAGGCCATCATCACGCAGCTTGGGCGCATGGGCGCGCCGGTGGCTCTGCTGGAGGAAGTATACGCGTGCAACACCACGCAGGCCGCCATGGCGCGCATCCACGCGGTGGGCTGGGACGGCGTGTGGGATCGCCTCGCGCAGGCGGCGCGGGCGTACTGCCGCGCGCGCGTGTTTGGCGAGGTGGAGATTGCGGCGGTGTTTGTGGACGAGCGGGGAAACGTGCTTGGCAGGTGCACGGAGGAAGAACGATGACGCACGGCGGAAACGTATGGCAGGGGGAGGGCCCGGGCGCGTGGCTGGATTACTCGGCCAACATACGCCCGGAGGGCATGCCCGAATGGGTCAGGCAGGCGCTGCGGCGCGGCATGGAGAGCGCCGCCTACTATCCGGAGGCGGGCATGGAGCGAGCCACGCGGGCCATGGCGGCGTATCTTGGCATATCGCCCGAGTGCGTGCTGCCCACGGCAGGCGGCATTTCGGCCATTGAACTGGCCGGGCGGGTCGGGCGCGAAACGGTCGTGCTGACGCCCTGCTTTTGCGAGTACGAACAGCTCTCCCCCCGCCCGGTGCGGAAAGTCTCCCTGCTGCGCGGGGAGCGCAGAATCGCCGTTCCCGAGGATATGCGCCTGCCGGAGGAATGCCTTGTCTGGCTGTGCAACCCGCTCAACCCCGTAGGCTGCGCGTTTTCAAGGGAAGAGGTTCTGCGCCTGCTCCGGCGCGTGGAGGACGCGGGCGGCTGGCTGGCCGTGGACGAGGCTTTCATCGAATACTGCCCGGAGCATTCGGTTGCGGACATGGTCGAGCGCTGCGAGCGCCTGCTGGTAGCCGGCTCCCTGACCAAGATACTGGGCATTCCCGGCGTGCGCCTGGGCTATCTGTGCGCCGCGCCGCGGGTACTGGAAGGCCTGCGAAAGCGCCAGCGCACATGGGAGCTGAACTGCTTTGCCGAGGCGGTGGCCTGCGCCCTGCCGGAGCATCGCGAGGAGGTTCGCTCGGACGCGCGGGAAAACGCCCGCCGCAGAGAGCGCCTTCGCGAACAGCTTGAAGGACTGGGCCTGTTTGTCTATCCAAGCCAGGCGGCGTTTTTGCTGGTAGACCTTGGCCGGGACGCGCGGCCCGTCGTGGCGCGGTTGAAGGAAACGGGGATACTCGTGCGCGAATGCACGGATTTTGACGGCCTCGACGACGGCCGCCACCTGCGACTGGCCGTCAAGGGCGACGAGAATAACGCAAGGCTCATACGCGCGCTTGGGGAGGTGCCTGCATGCGGGGAAAATCGCTGATGTTTCAAGGGACGGGCTCATCCGTAGGGAAATCCATGCTGTGCGCGGCGGTGCTGCGCATCCTCCGGCAGGACGGCCTGAAGGTCGCGCCGTTCAAGGCGCAGAACATGGCGCTCAACTCCTACGCCACCTCGGAAGGGCTGGAGATGGGGCGCGCGCAGGTCACGCAGGCGGAGGCGGCGGGCATGGAACCCAGCGTGCGCATGAATCCCGTGCTGCTCAAGCCCACCTCCGACCGGCGCAGTCAGGTGATCGTCAACGGAAAGAGCGTGGGCGTCATGTCCGCCATGGAGTACGAGGCGTTCAAGCCCCGCCTGCGGCAGATGGTCAGGCAGACATACGACGCGCTGGAGAGCAGCGTGGACGTGGTGGTCATCGAGGGCGCGGGCAGCCCCGCGGAGATCAATTTGAAGCAGGGCGACATCGTGAACATGTCCATGGCTGCGGCCGCCGACGCGCCGGTGATCCTCATCGGCGACATCAACCCCGGCGGCGTGTTCGCCGCGCTCTACGGCACGGTAAAGCTGCTGCCCCCGGACGAACAGCGCCGCATCAAGGGCATCGTCGTCAACAAATTCCGGGGCGATGTGAAGATACTGGAGCCGGGGCTTAAGATGCTGGAAGACCTGCTGCGCATTCCCGTCATAGGCGTTGTTCCATGGGTGGACATCGACATCGAAGACGAGGACAGCGTCACGGAGCGGTTTTCCCGCCTGAGCGGGCAGGGGCAGGTTCGGGCGGCCATCGTGCGGCTTCCGCACATCTCCAACTTCACCGACTTTCACCTGCTCGGCTGCCAGGCAGAGGAAGGCAGACGGAACGATTCTCAGCGTCAGAAATCTTTCCGGAGACCTGTCCGGTATCCTGTTGCAAAATGTAATCGTTTCCGCGGTTCCCATGGCGATATTTCTGCTTGCGTTTATGCTGCTTCGCGGGAACTTTGCGGATGCAATGTACCTGAAGGTCGCCGGAAAAAAGCAATGGACGGTTTTGCTCCTTCTTGCTGCGGTTTTGATGGCAATCACCATTTTCTGCCTTGCTGCAAAAGAGAATTGGATTTCAGCGCTGTATAGCCTGTATATGATTTGGTTTTTGTAGCCTTCGCGGAAGAATTTGTGGTAAGAGGCGTATGCGTCTGTCTGCTCAGAGAAGAGAAGGCGACAGTCTGGTATATGATCCCCAATACGATCTTTGCCCTTATGCACCTGTTCTCATACGCACAGCGGGGCCCCATTACGGAGGGGTATATTTTCAGCTTCATCACGTCAAGCCTGCTGGGGCTGGTGGCAGGCGGCTGCATTTTCCGGTTTCTCAAGGATAAAACCGGCACCGTCTGGATTCCTGTGCTGGTTCATGCAATCATGGATTTTTCGGCTGTTCTCGGATACCAATCAACACGCTTTTCCATGCCCGTTCATCGGTCTTTCAATCATATGACACCCATGCGATGATACCACGGGTTTCTTCCCTGCTCTGGCGACCGGAGGCATCAGCCTTTTGCCAAGATACGAAGCTGCTCCTGAATGATCTCCACAATTTCCTCGGTACTCTCCCTGCGCCCGGATTGCAGCCAGGCAGTCAGCACGCTGATGGTGAAGCCCGTGCGAATGGCGACAAAATAGTGGCCGTGCTCCACGGGTACATCGGGCAAACTCCCGAAGCGCCTCCGCAGGATCTCCGCGTTTTTCATGTGGCAGGCATAGATGATGTCCAGGCGGTTGACCTGAATCAGCAGCTCCAGGATATCGCTGTGCTCCATCCAGTACTGAAAATAATGCCGGGCCAGTTCCAGCTCCCCCGGGAAAGCGCTGGGGCGGTATTCGCCCAGCACCTCATGAAAGCACACGTCGCATTTCCAATAGAGCACGTCTGATATGTTGTCAAACGCCCGGTAAAACGTGGTCCGCGCCACCCCTGAAGCCTTTTGCAGATCGCTGATTGTGATCTGATCAAAGGGTTTCTTTTGGATGCACGAAAGCAGGCCGTGATAGATAAGCTCTGCGGACTGTTTTGCCCGCTTGTCATTGGCAATATGGTACATATGCGCTGCGTTCCTTTCCTTTGCGCTACAACTTTTCCGGTTCGTGTAGCACTTGTTCCGAAACCATTGTATCACAAAATTCGCTGTGCTACAATCGTTTCGGAAAATGCATCCGAAAGGAGCGAAAAGCGCTGGAAGCAATCCTGCAAGGCCGGCTGTCCATATGGCGCTATGTGATGGCCGGCATCGGCATTGCGCTACGTTGGGAAACTGGCGGGCGTTGCCGTCTGGCTGTTTTCCGTCTTTGAAGTCGTGATGCGCATCAGCATCGGGATTCAGGATATGCGGATCTTCGGCCGGTACGGGATGAACACGCTGTATTCCCCTGGCCTGATTGTTATGAGCGGTACGGCGAACAGTTTGAACAGGACAACGGATACACCTATTTTACGCCTGAAACGGAGGAACAGGAAATGAACGGGAAAACCATGATTTTACACGACAGGAACGGCAACGAAATGACGGTGGCGGTGCGCAAGGCCCTGCCGGTGGATGCGCCCAGCGCCCGCTATCCCGGCTTCAAGCCGGAAACCCTGCTGCTGAAAAAGGGCAGTATTCGCTTAAAGGGCTATAAGCCCCTGCCCTGCGACATTCTGCTGGAACGGGATGTGCCGGTGACGCTGCGGGACGGCGTGACCATCTACACGGACATTTTCCGCCCCAACGACGACAAGGCCCATCCCGCCATCATGGCCATGAGCCCCTACGGCAAGGAGATCGGCTCCCAGTGGCTGGACGACACACCCAACCACGCCGGCATCCCCATGGAGGCCACCTCCGGCCTGCAGAAGTTTGAAGGCCCCGACCCCGCCTACTGGTGCGACCACGGCTATGCCATCATCAACCCCGACGTGCGCGGCGCGTACAACTCCGAGGGAATCATCCTCTTTTTCGGCAGCGACTACGGCCGGGACGGCGCGGACATCATCGAATGGGCGGCAAAGCAGCCGTGGTGCAGCGGAAAAATCGGCATGAGCGGCAACTCGTGGCTGGCCATCTCGCAGTGGTTCACGGCGGCGCAGAACCCGCCCCATCTGGCGGCCATTGCGCCGTGGGAAGGGCTGAACGACTGTTGCCGCGAGGTCGCCACCCGCGGCGGGGTAATGATGCCGGAATTTGTCAAAATGCTCTCCGACTCCTTCGCTTCCACGGAAAGCGGCGGCGTGGAGGATGTCATCGCCATGATGAACGCGCATCCCACCATGAACAACTGGTGGGAGGACAAGGAGGCGGAGCTGGAGAAAATCGACGTGCCCGCCTACATCGTGGCCAGCTATAGCAACCCCATCCACACCTACGGCACGCTGGAGGGCTACCGGCGCATCTCCTCGAAGGAGAAGTGGCTGCGCATCCACAACACCGGTGAGTGGGATGACTACTACAACGCAGAACACACCGAGGATCTGCGCAAGTTCTTTGACCGCTACCTCAAGGGCGAACAAAACGGCTGGGAGGATACGCCCCGCGTGCGCCTGAGCGTACTCAATCCCGGCGGCAAGGACGTCGTCGACCGGGTCGAGGAGGATTTCCCCATCCCCCGCACGCGGTACAAAAAGCTGTTTCTCAACGCGGAGGAAGGCGCCATGGAGGAAACGCCCGTTTCGCATGAGAGCTCCGTCCAGTACGATTCCGACCGCAAGCGGAGCGGGGCCAGCTTCAGCCTGCGCATGGCCGAGGACACGGAGATCACCGGCTATATGAAGCTGCGGCTGTGGGTGGAAGCGCTCGACCACGACGACATGGACCTGGCCGTCACGGTGGAAAAGCGCCGCCCCAACGGGCTGAAATACCAGTACACCCTCGGCCCCGGCATGGACACGGCGGCGACGGGTTATATCCGCGTCTCCCTGCGGGCGCTGGACGAGGCGCGCAGCGCCGAGGAGCGGCCCTTCCAGTCCATGGCCCGGGAAGAGAAGCTGAAAAAGGGCGACATCGTGCCGGTGGACATCCTCATCTGGCCCATGGGCCTGCTGTTCAAAAAGGGCGACATCCTGCGCGTAAACGTCAAGCCCTACAAAACGAAAAAGCTGTGGACGGGGCCGTTCAAGCTGAAGATGGCGAAAATCGACCTTCCCAAGGAGGGCTACACCTATTTCCCGGAGGACAAACCGGAGATGGTCACCATCGGCGGCGCGGAGATGTTCGCCGGCTCCCAGGTAGACACCGCCGAAATGCCCAGGGACCACAACCGGGGCCGACACGTCATCCACACCGGCGGAAAGTACGACAGCTACCACCAGCTATGTGCAGGAGAAAATCACAGAGGCGCTCCTCATGCTTTTTCATCGCCACGGCATCGACGAGCTGGCTGTCAGCGACATTGTCAAGGCGGCCGGCGTGGGCAGGGCCTCCTTTTATCGCCATTTTACCGGCAAAAGAGACGTGCTGGAAAAGCACCTCCAGCGCCTCATCTGGGAATGGGGACGAGAATTTGAGGCCACCAACGATATCACCCGATTTGTAGAAACGCTGCTGATGCATTACTACAGGCATCGGGATGTCTACCTGCTTTTGTATCGTCAAAACCTGTCCTCGCTGATTTATGAACAGATTCGCTGGGCCATGCAAATGGACAGCGCGCAAAGCCCTATCGAGCGATACCAGAAGGCCTCTTTTGCGGGCCTCATCTTCGGGACCATCGATGAATGGCTGCGCGGAGGCATGCAGGAAACGCCCCGGGAAATGCTGCGCCTCACGGAACAACCCGCCAACCATCCGTCCGCCGCGCCGCCCTCTTGACAGGCGCGCCGTGCCGCCCTATAATGTAACAGTGATATATAGCAGTGTTATGCCGGGGGGGAAACCATGACGGAAGAGCGATTGACCACGCTGGAGCGCATCCATCGGGCGGCGCGGGCGGAGTTCCTGGAAAAAGGGTTCCGCTCCGCGTCCCTGCGAAGCATTGTAAAATCCCTGGGCATGACCACCGGCGCCTTTTACGGCTACTACAAAAGCAAAGAGGCGCTCTTTGAGGCGCTGGTGGGCGAACACTACCGGTACCTCATCACCCGCTTTACCGACGCGCAAAGGCAATTCGCTCAGCTTCCCTGCGAACGGCAGCCGGAGGTGCTGGTCGAACTCTCCGGGGCCTGTATGTTCGATATGCTCCACTACGCCTATGCGCACCTGGAGGCGTGCAAGCTCATTCTCTGCTGCGCCGAGGGAACGCGCTTTGCCGGGCTGATAGACGAAATGGTCGCCATCGAGGAGGAGAGCACGCACGCCTACCAGGCAGTTCTGCGCGCGCTGGGCCGCCCCTCCCCCGCCATCGACCCCGCGCTGGAGCATATCCTGATTACCGGAATGTTCCACACCTTTTTCGAACTTATCATCCATGAGATGCCGCTCCCGGACGCGGAAAACTACCTGCGCGAGATGCGGGCCTTTTACACCACGGGCTGGATGAAAATCATGGGGCAATGAGCCGTATTCTTTTTGTTCTGTGGTTAGTTTCAACTAACTTATTGTGGATACAGGAAGGGCAACGCCTTCCTTTGTATCATAGACAAACGGCAAAGGAGGATTTCTCTTGAAAGAGCGAACCAACCTGGCGCGCCTGCTCGATATCGCGGGCAGCCACAAATACCTGAGCTATGCGTCCTGGATACTTTCGGCCGTCAGCGCCCTCATCGCGCTTGTGCCCTTCTATTTTATCTGGCTGATTGTCCGGGAAGTGCTGGAAGTCGCGCCGGATTTCGGCCGCGCCCGGCATCTGGCCCACAACAGCTGGATGGCGGTGCTGTTTGCGGTCGCTGCGGTGCTGGTGTATATCGCGGGGCTGATGTGCTCCCACCTGGGGGCGTTCCGCATCGCCACCAATCTGCGCCTGCAGGCGATGCATCACATCGTAACGCTGCCGCTGGGGTTTGCCGAGCGCTTTGGCAGCGGCAGGCTGCGGAAAATCGTCAACGAGTCCAGCGCGGCGACGGAGACGTACCTGGCCCATCAGCTTCCCGACCGTGCCAACGCATTGGCCACGCCCTGCGGGCTGCTGGTGCTGCTGCTGGTCTTTGACTGGCGTCTGGGGCTGTTGAGCATCGTGCCGGTGCTGCTGGGCTTTCTGGTCATGATGGCGATGACCGGCACGGACATGCAGCGGAAGATGAAGGAATACCAGAACGCGCTGGACGAGATGTCCAATGAGGCGGTGGAATACGTGCGGGGCATCCCGGTGGTCAAGACCTTCGGGCAGACCATTTTTTCCTTCAGGAAGTTCAAGGATGCCATCGACCGCTACCGGGAATGGGTCATCGCCTATACCAGGCAGCTGCGGGCGCCCATGATGCTTTATACCGCGGCCATCAACGGCGTGTTTGTTTTTCTGATTGCCGGCGCGCTGCTCTTTACGCAAAACGGCGTCACCCGGGAATTTCTGCTCGATTTGCTCCTGTATATCCTCATCACGCCCATCATCTCCGTGACCCTGACCCGCATCATGTTTCACAGCGAAAACGCCATGGTTGTGAACGACGCCCTGCAGAGAATCGACAGCATCCTGGCCCTCAGGCCTCTGGCGGAGCCCGAACATCCCCGGCATCCCCGGGATGCCTCGGTATCGCTGAGCGGCGTGTGCTTCAGCTATGACGGAAAAAAGGAAGCGCTTCGGGACGTCTCCCTCTCCATTCCCGCCGGAAAGGTCGTGGCCTTCGTGGGCCCCTCCGGCGGCGGCAAGACCACCATTGCCAACCTGATTGCCCGCTTCTTCGACCCGCACAGCGGCACGGTCCGGATAGGGGACGTGGACGTCCGGGAGATTGCGAAAGAAGAGCTGATGGACACCGTCTCCTTCGTGTTCCAGAACAGCCGCCTGCTCAAGGCTTCCATTCTGGACAACGTGCGCATGGGCAGGCCCGACGCCACCCGGGAGGAAGTGCTGGCCGCGCTGGAAAATGCCCAGTGCGGGGATATCCTGGAAAAGCTTCCCCACGGGGCGGATACCGTGGTCGGCGCGAAGGGCGTCTACCTCTCCGGCGGCGAGCAGCAGCGCATCGCCATCGCCCGCGTCATGCTGAAAAATACGCCCATCATCATTCTGGACGAGGCCACGGCCTTTGCGGACCCTGACAACGAAACCCGGGTGCAGGCGGCGTTTTCCAGGCTGGCCCGGGGCAAGACGGTCCTCATGATTGCCCACCGTCTTTCCACGGTGGCGGGCGCGGACACCATTTATGTGGTCGAGGACGGGCGCATCGTGCAAAGCGGCTCCAGCCGGGAGCTGCTGGAGCAAGACGGCCTGTTCCGGCGGATGTGGCAGGATTATCAGACTTCCGTTCAATGGAAGGTGCAGAAGGAGGCGCGGTAAGATGACAAGATGGCTGCAAAAGCGCTACGCCCTCTCCGAGCAGGGCGCCAGGGATTTGATAAAGGGTTGCATAGCCTGCGTCCTGCAGAACATTTCCTTTATGTTTCCGGTAGGATTGCTCTACAGCCTGGTCCGTGACCTGATGGGCGGCGGCATTCCCGAAGGCGGGACGGCCTTCTATGCCGTCGGCTGCGCGGTCTGCGTGGGGCTGATTCTGCTGACCACCTATATACAGTACAACGCCACCTACTTTGCCACCTACACCGAAAGCGGCGTGCGGCGGATTGCCCTGGCGGAACGGCTGCGGAAGCTCCCCCTGGCCTTCTTCGGAAAGAAGGACCTGGCCGACCTGACCAGCACCATCATGGCCGACTGCACGTTCCTGGAACAGAGCTTTTCTCACTTCATCCCGGAGCTGGCCGGCTCCATCCTTTCCTGCCTGCTGGTGGCGGCGTGCCTGTTCTTCTACGACTGGCGCATGGCGCTGGCCGCCCTGTGGGTGATGCCCGTGGCCTTTGCCATTGTCGGCTTCTCCGCCAGGGTGCAGGAAAGGCTCAATCAGAAATCCATGGACGCCAAAATGGCCTGCGCGGACGGCATTCAGGAGTGCATCGAAACGCTGCAGGACCTGAAGGCCAACAACGCGGAACAGGAATACCTCCGGGGGCTGGAAAAGAAGATTCGCGCCGTGGAGCGCCGCTCCATCATCAATGAGTTTGGCCTGGCGGCCTTTGTGGTGTCCGCCTCGCTCATTCTGCGCCTGGGCATAGCCACCGTGGCCCTGGCGGGCTCCGTCCTGCTGATGCAGGGCAGCCTGGACGTGCTGACCTTCTTCCTGTTCCTGCTGGTGGTATCCCGGTTCTACGACCCCCTCCAGGGCGCTTTGCAGAACCTGGCGGCGGTCATTGCCACCCGCACCAACATCGCCCGGATGAACGAAATCCTGGACCATCCCATTCAGCAGGGAGAAGCCCGGCTTTCCAACCAGGGCTGCGACATCGCCTTTGACCATGTGGGCTTTGCCTACAGCACCGGGGAAACGGTGCTCAAAGACGTAAGCTTTACCGCCAGGCAGGGCGAGGTGACCGCGCTGGTCGGCCCGTCAGGCGGCGGCAAGACCACCGTATCCCGCCTGGCCGCCCGGTTCTGGGATGCCAGCCGGGGAAGCATCACCGTGGGCGGCATGGATGTGTCCCGGGTCGACCCGGAAACGCTGCTTTCGCTGTATGCCATCGTCTTTCAGGATGTCACCCTGTTTGACAACACCATCCTGGAAAACATCCGCATCGGCGACAAAGACGCCTCCGACGAGGAAGTCCTGGCGGCCGCGCGGCTGGCCAACGTGGACGAATTTGCCGAAAAGCTGCCGGAGGGCTGGAACACCCGCATCGGAGAAAACGGCCGCGAGCTTTCCGGCGGCGAGCGCCAGCGCATTTCCATCGCCCGGGCATTTCTGAAAAACGCGCCCATCATCCTTCTGGACGAGGCCACGGCGTCCCTGGACGTGGAGAACGAGACGCTGATTCAGACCGCGCTTTCCCGGCTCATCCGGGACAAGACCGTGCTGGTCATCGCCCACCGGATGCGCACTGTGGCCGGCGCGGACAAAATCGTGGTGCTCGACCGGGGCGTAGTGGCCGAACAGGGCGCGCCGGACGCGCTGCGCAGGCGCAACGGCGTCTACGCCCGCATGGTCAGGCTGCAGGCCGAAGGACAGCGCTGGACGCTGGCGCAGGAATAGCGCCCGCCCCCGCGCCGGCAGGCAGGGAACGAAAGGAAAAGGGCCCGGGAATCATTCCGTGCTGTCCGGGCGGGAGCGCGCCGGCAAAGCGGCCGTCCTTGCCGTCTCCCGCGCGGGCAGCCGGCTTCCTTTGACATCCGGCGCCCTATTCTCTATAATGTGCGTGGATTCTCAAACATTGGATGAACTCCATAAAAAACCATGCTGCCGTTCGCGCGCAAAAAAAAGGAGAGGAAACCGAAATGACGAGCAAGGAACGCGTATGGAAAACCATCCGCTTCGAGGGGCCGGACCGTCTTGCCATGGCAGCGGGCCCGCACGCGGACACCGTAAAAGTATCCCACGACCTGCCCACCGCCTTTTCGCCGTCCGTGCCCGGCATGGACGAATGGGGCTCGGTATGGAAATCGCTCCATGCGGAGCTGGGCGACTAGGGGCAGGTCGTCTCCTATCCCCTGGAAGACTGGTCGAACTTTGCGCACTATCGCTTCCCCGACCCGTGCGCGCCGGGCCGCTTCGACCGCTTCGCGCAGAAGCTCGCGCAGGTCGACAGGGACAAGTTTGTCATCGGCGATCTCGGCTTCGGGCCGATGCACCGTCTGGAATACCTGCTCGGCTTTGAAAACTATCTGATGAAGTTGCTGCTGGAGCCGGAGCATATCGAGCTGCTGCTGGACGGCATTTTTGCCTATCTGGAAGGCGTCGTCTGCCAGTACGCCGCCTACGGGCTGGACGGCGTCATCTTCTTTGACGACCAGGCCATGCAGAGCGGCCCGCTGTTCTCCATGGATTTGTGGCGGGAGCTGTTCGCGCCGCGCTATACACGGCTGTTCCGCCTCATCCATGAAAAGCGCATGGCGGTCTACATGCACACCTGCGGCAATCTGCAATGGCACATTCCGGAGCTCATCCGCTGCGGTGTGGATATCCTGGACAACAAGCAGCCCGAGTCCTGGGCGGATTCGCAGGCTGCGCAGGAAGCGCGGGGAAAGGTGACGTTCTCCACCTGTATCGATATCCAGAAAAAAATGCAGCACCTCACGCCCGACGAGGTGCCTGAAGAGGTGGACCGCCTGGTCCGGCGGCTTTCCACGCCCCAGGGCGGCATCATCTGCACCTGCTATGCCGCGGACGATTTGGACATTTCGCCCGACCTCACCGCCCGCATGCTGGAAGCCATGGAACAGTTCCGCTGGTAGCGCAGCCGCGGCAGGACCGCGTCATTCCGACGCGCCTGCCGCGTCCCATTCCGCGCGCAGCATGCCATACTCCGCGATATCCAGAAATTCGCCGGAGGCCGCGCGGAAAAGCGCGCGCCTGGTTCCCTCATACGTCATGCCGCATTTGCGCGCCACACGGCCGGAAGCGGGATTGCGCACCGCATGGCTCAGCCCGATGCGGTGGCACCCTACCTCCTCGAACAGATAGCCCAGGACGGCCCGCACCGCCTCCGTCATCAGGCCCTGGTTCCAATACGCATGGCCCAGGCAATAGCCAAGCTCCGCCCATTCGCTCCTGTCGCTCGTCTGCACCACGCTGATGTTGCCGATGAGCCGGCCGTCCCATTCGATGGCCCAGTTATAGGTGGACGGGTTCTCATAGGCCGCGCACCAGTCCTTCAGCAGCGCCGCCGTGAGCTGCGGTGAATCATGCGGCGTCCAGGTCAGAAACCGGGTGACGCGCTCGTCGCAGGCCCAGCCGTCGAACATCTGCCGGGCGTCCTCCTCCACAAATCTGCGCAGGGTCAGCCGGCGTGTATGCAGCGTGCGCGTGCCCTGATGGTGCAGCACTTTCCATCCCTCCCCGTCTTTGCCAGAGTATAGCACGGGCGCGCCGTGCCGTCAATCGCCGTCGCGCCCGTCCGGTTTCTCCCCTCCTTTTTCCGCCGGGGGACCTTCCCCGCTCTCTCCCGCTTCCGCCCGTTCCAGCCTGCGCAGCGCGGCGTAGCGCTTTTTCCGGGCCCATTCATCCGTCAGGCCCATCTTCTCCGCAATCTCCGCATCGCTCAGGCCCTGGGCGTAATAGTAGCGCAGCACCGTGCGTTCCCTGGCGTCCGCGAGCAGGCCGATGCGCGATTCCATCCGCATCAAATCCTCCGTCGCCTCGCGCCTCCGCCTTTCCAGTGCCTGCCGGTATCCCTGCGCGTCCGGCAGATTCGCCTGGAGCAGCCGAAGCTGCGCGTTGAGCGCGCCCAGCTCCGTCCAGAGTTCCCGATTGCGCGTGAGCAGCCTCCGCACTTCGCTCATCGTTTTCCTCCTTTTCCCCTTGCTCTCCCTTCTTTGCGCCGCACCAGGCGCAGCGGCGTATGACCGCCTCCTCCCGCCTGGCCCCGCACACCCGGCAGCGGGGCGCCACCATGCCCTCCCACAAATCCGCCGCCAGCCATCGCCTTTCCTGCTCCAGCGCCGCCCGCAGCGCCTCCGCGCGCGCCGCCCGGGCGCGCCGGATTTCCTCCCTTCCCGCGCCGCGCATCCTTCGCCTCACATGCTGTATCCGCAAAAGAACACCGCCGACAGCTCCGAGCGCGTCAGCTTCAACGCCCGGCCGATGGCGAACACCTCGTCCATGGAGAAGCAGCGCGTCTCGTCGTTCATTTTCCGGTTCAGCGTGGAGCGGTCCACGCCGATGGCGGCCGCGAGCTTTTCCTGCGTGTACCCGCGCTTGCGCATCATCTTTCGCAGCAGCATATCGTCCATCTCTTCCCCTCCCATCAAATGCGAACATATGTTCTTGTATGTTCTTATTTTATCCAGAATGCCCGGATTCGTCAACAGCAAAAATGACACATTTGCCAGCGCGGGGGTGTTTTCAAAAAATTCATATTTTCTTTTTGAATATACCTTGACAGGCGATGTATTTCTGTATATACTCTACCTCGCAAGGGAGGTGGCCACGATGTCCATTGCCTCAGACCTGATTCGCGGGCATACGGAAACCATTATTCTCGCGCATCTGCTGGGCGGTGACAGCTACGGCTATCAGATAAACAAGGCCATCCAGCGCAAAACGGGCGGACAGTACGAGCTCAAGGAAGCCACGCTGTACACGGCGTTTCGCAGGCTGGAAGAAGCGGGATGCATCACCTCGTATTGGGGAGACGAGGCGACGGGCGCGCGAAGGCGGTATTACGCCATCACGGCCGAAGGGCGGCGAACCTACCGCCGGCTGGTGGAGGACTGGCGGGAGGCCAGCGCGCTGATTAACATTTTGATTGCC
>DVFI01000031.1 GCA_018713305.1 Candidatus Avichristensenella intestinipullorum | reverse complement strand
CCGCCGCGCATGTCGCCGGGTTCGGATTGTATTTGGAGGGCTTCGGCCCTCCAAGCCTCCCCAATGGGGTTTTGGGGCAGAATCGGCTTGCAGCCGCTCCTCGCGGCGTACACGCTGCCGCTGCGGATTTCATTTGGAGGGCTTCCCCTCCAAACCTCCCTAATAGGTTTTCGGCGGATGGCATGGGAAGGGGCTTGCCGCCCCTTCCTGCATCCCCGCAGAAGTGTGATATGCTGAACCTTGCTGCGCAAGGCTTCCGAACCCGCCGCGCATGTCGCCGGGTTCGCCATCGGGGCGATAAAAGGCGTTTGTGCGGTATCGACCGGTTCTTTTCTCTGTCCGGGCCGGGCAGGCGATTCGCTGCCCGCCCAAGTCGCAGCGACTCCCGTCCCATGCGTTCTTCGCGACACGCTCCCCCGCCTCCGCCTTGCCAATCCCCCGCTTTCCTCATTGCCTGACCCATATCGTCCGCCCTTTCCCTGCGCTTTCCAGGGCGTCCGGGGAAGGGATTGCCTTCCCTGGCAGAATATGGTAAAATTTATAAGTTAGGGAATTTACCGGAAAGGGTTCGGGAATTGTTTCGGCGGACGGAACTTTCTTTCTTTTTCCGGCAAAATAGGATATACTGTTCTGTGGAGGTGGCGGATGCACATCGAGCTGCGCGGCGCAAGCGTCTATTATGAGCAGCACGGGGCGGGCAAGCCCGACGTGCTGCTGCTGCATGGCTGGGGATGCGAAACCGCGCTGTGGAAGCCGGTGTATGAGCATCTTTCCCGGAGGCGGCGCGTCACCGTGATAGATTTTCCGGGCCACGGGCAGAGCGGACGTCCGCCCGTGCCGTGGGGCGCGGAGGATTTCGCGGCGATGACCGCGGAGCTGATAGAGGCGCTGTCCCTGGCGCCGTGCGACATCATCGCGCATTCGCACGGGGGCCGTGTGGCGCTGCTGCTGGCCGCCGAGAGGCCGGAGCTGGTCGGCAAAATGGTTTTGACCGGCGCGGCGGGCCTGCGCGCCGAGCCTACGCCGGCGCAGCGGCGGCGCAGCCGGACCTACAGGCGGCTGCGGCGATGGAGCGATATGCTGGACGCCTTGAAAATATTGGGGCCGCTGCCCGAGCATATGCGCGCGGCCCTGCGCAGAAAGTACGGTTCGGCGGACTACAATGCGCTGGACGAGGAAATGCGCAAGACGTTTGTCAAGGTCGTCAATTTTGACATTGCGCCGTATCTGCCGCGCGTGCAGGCGTCCACGCTGCTGTTGTGGGGAAGCGAGGACACGGAAACGCCGCTGTGGATGGGCCGGAAGATGGAAGCGGAGATTCCGGACGCGGGGCTGGCCGTCCTGCAGGGCGGGACGCATTTTGCGTATTTGGAAAAATGCGGAGAGTTTCTGCGTATTGTGGATGAGTATTTGTTTGGGGGGACGGCATGATCCCATTTGCGTTCTGGTTGGCATGCGGATTGTCATCCGCCTTGAGCTGCCGCGTGGCGTTGCAGTATTTTCAGCTGGAAAGCTATCAATTCGGCGGGTACTTCCGCACCCTGCAGCGGAATTGGCTGCGCGCGTTTCTGCCCGGCTTTGCCGTGGCGCTGTGGGGCTGCGCGGCGGTCACGCTGTGCGCTTCCCTGGCGTTTGCGGACTGGACGCTCTGGATGGGCCTTGCGATAACCCTGGCAGGGGCGGTTGCCGCCTGGGTGCTGCAAAGGCGGCTGCCCGCGAAAAAGCCGCTGGTGTTTACGGCGCGGGTCAAGCGGCTGTGCCTGTGGCTGCTGGCCGTGTGCCTGGGCGCGTCTGCGGCGCTGGCCTTTGGCGGACGCCTGCTGACGGCCTGTCTGCTCCTGCCCGCGCTGGCGCCGCTGCTGCTGGCGGCAGCGGCGCTGGCCGCGCTGCCGCTGGAAAAATTCGTGCAGCACCTCTATCTCCGCGACGCGATGAAGCGGCTGGACGCCATGCCCGACCTCATCAAAATCGGCATTACCGGCAGCTACGGAAAGACCAGCGCCAAGTTCATGCTCGAAGCCATTCTGTCCGAAAAATACCGCGTGCTCGTCACGCCGGGGAGCTTTAACACGTCCATGGGCGTCACGCGCGTGGTGCGCGAGCGGCTCTGCCCGGACCATCAGGTGTTCGTTGCGGAGATGGGCGCGCGCCACATGGGCGACATCCGCCTGCTTTGCAAGCTTGTCCGTCCCCGTTACGGCATGCTGACGTCCATAGGGCCGCAGCATCTGGAAACGTTCCGCTCGCAGGAGAATATCTGCAGGGAGAAATTTGAGCTGGCGCGCGCCATTCCCGAAAACGGCGCCATGGTCTTTGCGGACGACGGCGGCCTGTGCGCGCAGCTGTACGAACGCGCCGCCTGCCCGAAGCATCTGTCGGGCGAGCATGCGGCCGGGCTCGGGCTTTCCGCGCGGGATATTGAGGTAGGGCCGTGGGGCAGCCGGTTTGTGCTGACGGACGGAAAGGAGTCCGTGACGTGCCAGACAAGGGTGCTGGGCGCGCACAATATTTCCAATTTGCTGCTGGCCTGCACCATGGGCTGGCTGTTGGGCATGGACCTGCCCTCCATCGCGCGCGGGGCGGCGCGGGTGCGGCCGGTGGAGCACCGGCTGGAGATTCTGCCCTCGGGCGGCGGCGTGACGGTCATCGACGACGCCTTCAACGCCAACCCCGTGGGCGCCAAGGCGGCGCTGGAAATCCTGCGCGAGTTCCCGGGACGGCGCGTCGTGGTGACGCCCGGTTTTGTGGAGCTGGGCGCGCAGGAGGAGGCGTTTCAGTATGCGCTGGGCGAACAGATTGCGCAGTGCGCGGACGTGGCAGTGCTGGTGGGAAAGCGGCACACCGCGCCCATCGCGCAGGGCCTTCGCAGCAAAGGCTTCGCGGAAGAAAACCTGCATGTGATTTCCGACCTGGCCCAGAGCGCACAGTTTATCCGGCCGGGCGATGTCGTGCTCTATGAAAACGATTTGCCCGACAACTACCAGGAGTAGGAGGGATACGCATGGAAAAGCCGCAACAGGCGCAGCAGAAGGAAAAGCTCAGGCTGGCGGTGCTCTTTGGGGGCCGCGCGTGCGAGCATGACGTATCGGTGGTCAGCGCGCTTCAGTGCATGGACGCCATAGACCCCGCCCGCTATGAAGTGATTCCCGTGTATGTGGCCCGCGACGGCGCGTGGTATACCGGCGCGCCGCTGCGCAGCCTGGAGTCGGTGCGCCATTTCAACCCCGCGGCACCGGGCATCGTGCGCGTGTACCCCGATGTGACGGCGGGTTCGGCGGCGCTGCTGTATATCCGGCGGAAGAAAGGTCTGTTGGGCGGGGACAACCTGGCGATTGCCGCGCGCATGGACGTTGCCATGCCGGTCTTCCATGGCATGCACGGCGAGGACGGCGCGGTGCAGGGCCTGCTGGAGCTGATGAACGTGCCCTATACCTCGTCAGGGCTGGTCGGCTCCGCGGTGGGCATGGATAAGCTCGCCATGCGCAGCCTGTTCCGGGGCTGCGGCTTCCCGGTGCTGGATGCAGTGGGCTTTACGCGCGGAGAATGGGAGCGGGAAGAGGCGGCGGTGCTCGCGCGCATCGAGTCGGCGCTGGCGTATCCGCTCTTTGTCAAGCCTGCCAACCTCGGCTCGTCCATTGGCATTTCCCGCGCGGAGGATCAGGCTGCCCTGCGCGAGGCCATCGCCGTGGCGCTGTCCTACGACCGGCGCGTGCTGGTGGAGCCCGCGGTCAAAGCCCCCAGGGAGGTCAACTGCGCCGTGCTGGGGTTTGACGCGGAGGTCAGGGCCTCGGTCTGCGAGATGCCGGTCAGCTGGGAGGCGTTCCTGTCCTTTGAGGAAAAATACCTGCGGGGCGGCAAGGGAGGAAAAGGCGCCGGGGGCAAGGCGGGCGGCATGGAGACGCTGGGCCGGAAAATCCCCGCGCCCATCGGCGAGGAGATGACGGCGCGCATCCGGTCGCTGGCGGTGGACGTGTTTCGGGCGCTGGACTGCAAGGGCGTGGTGCGCATCGACTTCCTGCTGGACGGAAATACCGTCTATGTCAACGAAATCAACACCATCCCCGGTTCGCTGGCGTTTTATCTGTGGGAGCCGACGGGCATGCCGTATGCGAAGCTGATTGACGAACTGGTCGCGCTTGCCCTGCGGGCGCAGGCGGAAAAGAACCGGTCGGTGTTTGCGTTTGATTCCAATCTGCTCAACCAGTGCGTCCTGGGCGCCAAGGGGGCCAAGCGATAGACCGTCCCGCCCGGAAGCCCAGGAACGCGCAGACAGGCCGGGACCGGCTCCGCCTTCTCCCGCGGGGAGAGGAGGACACCGGTCCCGGCCGCGCGTTTATTCCGTTCCGGCCTTTTTGCGCAGGCGCAGGCGGGGCCGGTGCGGATGCTGAATCCAGTCAACCACCAGGGAGGAGACGGTGACGGTGATGAGCGAGAAGACGATACGGCCCAGGGGAATATACGTCAGGGACAGCAGCAGCACCGTCAGGTCCGTAAACAGGTAGGAAAAAGACAGGCGCCAGTGCGTGACGTGCGAGATGGTCAGCGCCAGCGCGTCGTCGCCGCCGCTGGAGCCGCCCTGGCGGATGATGAGCCCGACGCCCACCCCGACAAACAGGCCGCCCAGCAGGGCCGCGGCCAGCGGATAGGGCGACAGGTCGGGCAGGAGAGGCGGAAAGCTCTCCCAGAGGCGGAAAAAGCAGGATACGCACAGCGTCGCCACGGCCGACCATTTCAGAAAGCCGAAGCCCAGCACCCGCAGGGCGAGCAGGTAGCAGGTGATGTCCAGAATGGGCGTGGCCAGCGCGGGCGAAATCCCCAGCCAGCGGTTGACCAGCAGCACCATGCCCAGCACGCCGCCTTCGGTAATGTTGGTTTGGCGGTGTATATTGTATATGCCAAAGGAAACGATGGCGGCGCCCAGGACCGTCAGCAAAACCTTGATACATAAAGTGCGATGAAATCGAAACCGCATGATATTGCCTCCTTCCCTTGCATCATAAACCCTGGTATAATACCAGAGTCAAGAGGGATTTTTCCTCAGGGGACATCCCGGCTTTGCCGGGGGCCGGAGCCGCCGCACCCGGCAGGCGGACGGCGCGCAATGGCGAAAGCGCCCTCCCAAGCGCGGCCAAAGCCCGGCGGCGTGCGCGTTTCAGCCCCGGCAGGCCGGGAGGGACGGTGTGCGCTGCCGCCAGGAGGAGCGCAGCGCCGTGGCAGGGCGAAGCCGGCTATTTGACCATGGATTCCGGAGGCGTATGAGGATGAAGGATTCGTATCATATCAGCGAGATTTCCAAACTCTACGGCGTGGGCGTGGATTCCCTCCGCTACTATGAACGCCTGGGCGTGCTGCGCCCGAAACGGGACGTCAACGGCTACCGGCTCTACAGCCTGAAGGATATCTATAAGCTCAACATCATCCGCGACCTGCGGCAGATGGGCTTTTCCATGCGGCAGATCAAGCGCTATCTGGAGGACAGAACCGTCGACAGCACCATCCGCCTGCTGGCGCGGGAGAAGGCGCTGCTGCAGGAACAGCGGCGGCAAATCCGGGCGCGGGAGGCCGCCCTGCAGGCGCGCATGACGGCGCTTCGCGAGGCGATGGCGATGCCGGCGGGCCAAATGCGGCTGCTGACGCTGCCCGAGCGCCGCTGCGTGCGCCTGAACGAGCATATCACGCGGGACGAGGAAATGGATTTCGTCATCAAAAAGCTCCATCATATGCACGAAAACAAAATCCATGACTTTGGCAGCCTGACCATCGGCGCGTGCCTGTCGCCGCAGGAGGTGGCGCGCGGCGTCTGCAACGTATTCACCTCCGTATTCTTTATCCTCGATTCCAACGCGGCGGACTGCGATTTTGCGCTGCCCGCCGGACTGTATCTGTCCTCCTGTTACCGGGGCGGATATGCGCAAAACGGCGCATGCATCGCCCGGATGCAGGCGTATGCCCGGCGCGAGGGACTGTCCGTGCTGGACGCTCCCTTCGAGCTGTACCGCATCGACAACCATGACACCGCGCGCGAGGAGGAGTTCTGCACCGAGGTTCAGATGCGCGTGCGCGCGGACGGGGACGCGCCTTGTCCTGCGGCGCGGGACGTGGTACAATAGACGCGCGGCGAACGGGCGGCCGCGGACGTAGATTTCCGACAAACTGCAGGAGGAATCGGTATGCAAAAGCGCGCATGGCTGGGAGGATGTCTGCTCATGGCGGCGGGGCTTGCCTTTGTCCTGTTGGGCGTCCTGCGCGGAGAGCATCAAACCGTGCTGCAAAAGGCCATTCGCATCTGTATGGAGTGCATCGGCCTGGGGTAAGGAGCGTCGTGGCATGAAAAAGAAATACAATGGGAGGCTATGGGTGCAGATAGCCTTCGCCGCGCTGACGAACGGCTACTGGAGAGGTTTCTGGGAAGGCAAAATCTATACCGGACCGGGCAAGCAATTCTGCCTGCCGGGCCTGAACTGTTATTCCTGCCCGGGCGCGCTTGGCGCATGCCCGATAGGCGCGCTGCAGGCGGTCATGGGCAGCGGCCAGTATACAATATCCTTTTACGTGCTGGGGTTTTTGATGGTGGTCGGCGCGCTGTGCGGGCGGCTGGTCTGCGGCTTTCTGTGCCCGTTCGGCCTGGTGCAGGACCTGCTGCATAAAATCCCGCTGCCCCGCGGCTGGAAGCTGCGCCGTATTCCCGGCGAAAGGCGCCTGAGCCTGCTTCGCTACGGCGTGCTGCTGGTGTTCGTGCTGCTGCTGCCCAATCTGGTCGTCAATGCGGCGGGACAGGGCGATCCATGGTTCTGCAAATGGATATGCCCGTCCGGCACGCTCATGGGCGGCATTCCGCTGGTCAGCGCCGACGCCGCCACGCAGCAGACGGTGGGCCCGCTGAGCTGGTCGGTCTCGCTGCGCGATGCCATCGGCGGGCTGTTTGCCTGGAAAGTCACGCTGATGGCGCTGTTGCTGCTGTGGTCCGTGTGCTACTATCGCCCGTTCTGCCGCTTCCTCTGCCCGCTGGGCGCGCTCTATGGGCTGGCCAACCCGGTGTCGCTGTACCGGTACCGGATAGACGAGGAAAAATGCACCGGGTGCGGCCTGTGCGCGCGCGTCTGCAAGCTGGGCATCGACCCGCGCAAAACGCCCAACAGCCCCCAGTGCATCCGGTGCGGAGAATGCGTCCGGCGGTGTCCGGAACAGGCCATCCTGCCCGCGAAGCTCTTCCAGCGCAGGCGGGGCGGCTGTGCGGGCTGCACGGGCGCGTGCCGGAGGGAAAAGGCATGAGTGGAGACGAAGGCGGCCGCCTTGCGGGGCTGCTGATTCGCCGGGAGCGCCTTCGGCGCGACTGGAGCCAGGCGGGGCTGTGCCGCGGCGTCTGCGCGGTATCGTATTTGTCGAAAATCGAGCAGGGAAAGGCGGAAGCGTCGCCGGAGGTAATACGGCAGCTTTTCGCGCGGCTGGATATCATCTGGGACACGGAGGAGGATGCGCGGACCCGGGACTGGATAGAGGCGGGGTATGCGAAGCTGCTGGGCGCGCAGTGGGCCGCGTTTTATGCCTGGAACGCGGCGCTGCGCGAGCGGGAGCCCCTCCTGCGCAACGGCCGCTTTGCCGCCGACGTGCTGGTGCTGGGCGCGTTTGCCGGCGGAAGGAAGCCCGTGGACGTCGGCCTGGAACCGTTTCTGGACGCGCGCCAGCTTGCACTGCAGCGCGCGATGCAGGGCCGCTTTCCCGAGGCCGTTTCGCTCTGCCCGCATCCGTTTTTCTGGCTGCTCCATGGCAGAACGCTCTACCGAACGGGCCGGTATTCCGCCGCGCTGGAAGCGCTGCAAAAGGCGTATCACGGCGCTGCGGAGGCCGGGTATGCGCATATCATGATGGAAAGCCGCGCGTTTACGGGCAACTGTTATTCGGATATGGGCGATTTCTCGCGCATGATGGAGCATTACGCCGTGGCGGGGCGTCTGGCCGAAGCGCTGGGCGCGGCGGAAACGCAGGAGGTAATCCGCTATAACATGGCCGCCACGCAGCTGACCCTGGGCCATGCCCGGGAGGCCTACGACTATTATTCCGGCAGAAAGCAGCATACCGCGATGTCGCTGCATAAGCTGGCCGTCTCCTGCGAGGCGCTGGGGCTCCGGGAGGAGGCGCGGGCCGCGCTGGACGCGGCGGAGGATGCGGTGAACGCGGCGGAAGAAGCGCTGGGCGCGGCGGAGGATGCGGCGGACGCGGGGGCGGATGCGCTGGGTGCGGCGGAAGAAGCGTTGGGCGCGGGGACGGACATGGCCCCGTCGCTTGCGCGCGAGATCCTCCGGCTGGTTCGCTACCGGCTGGACCACGAGGACCCGCTGTCCGATGCGCGCTACGGAGAAAAGCTCCTTTCCTGCTTTGCGCGCATCCGCAGGGAGCTGCCGGTCGGCTACGCGGCGTTTCATCTGCCCTGGGTGCTGGCCTGGCACAAGGCCAACCGGCAGTACAAGCAGGCGTGCGCCCTGCTGGAGGAGTTTTCTTCAAAACGC
>DVFI01000030.1 GCA_018713305.1 Candidatus Avichristensenella intestinipullorum | reverse complement strand
CAATGTGACGGTGTTGTCTTCCGCAGCGGCGACGTGCGCAAAGCAGCAGCCCAGGCCAAGCAGCAGCGCCAGAATCCCGGAAAACAGTTTTCGTTTCATGGGGAATACCTCCTTTTCAATTAAATACGCTTTTAGTATTTAATTGGATTATACCACGTTTATACCGCCTTGTCAACATCAACATGCACAGTGTATGGCGGCGTTCTTGTTCGCTTTTTCGTGAAAGCCCGGCAAGCGCGCCGACCTGCGCTGATTTTCTTCTTTACACCGAGGCATAAACCTTTTATAATAAAGATAGGTTTTGTTCCGTTGTATTTCGCGCGCTGTCCGGGGCGCGCCGCCTGGCCGGAAAGGAGCGTTCCCATGCCAAGTGAAACCGTCCACCTGCGCCGGAGTGTGGAGCGGCGCATTCCCGGCTATATCCGCATCATTCAGGCGCTTTTGTATGCGGCGGTATTCCTCTTTACCGTGCTGGGCTCCCTGTACGGCTTTGTGTTTCTGCCGTTGGCGCTGGGGACGCTCTTTGGCTCCTGGTACTTCATGGGCGAAGCGCGCGTCCTCTATGAATACCGGCTGGAGGGATACGACCTGACGGTCATGCGCATCAGCGGCATGCGCTCGCGCCGCAGGGAGGTGGCCTTTGTGAACCTGGACCTGCACAACCTGATCGCCGCCGCCGACGAGGGCGCGGAAATGCTGGAGGAGGCCGAAAAGCGGTCCCTGAGCGGGCCGAAGCGGCGCGTGACCTACGACGTATCCGCGCACGACCCCGCGCGCGGCTGTGCGCTGCTCTATGCCATGGGAACGGGCGCCGAAGCCGGGCGCATCGTGCGCGTGTGCTTCCAGCCCGCCCCGGACCTGACTTCGGCGCTCAGGCGCCTGTGCCCGGGAAAGGTGATGATCCGCGATGAGAACCTCTGAAACCGGCTATCAGCACCTGATGGTGGACCTGGGGAGCAGCGAGTGCCGCAATTATCCGGGGGGTAATGATTCCGCCATCCTTGCGCTGACGGATATCCCGTGGTACCCGCCCTATCCGCGGGATACGCTGCATTATCACAACTGCATGGAGATCGGCCTGTGCCAGGAGGGCTGCGGCACGCTGGAAACGGGCGGCCAGTGCTATTCCTTCGACGCCGGCGCGCTGCTCTTGTCGCCCAGGGGCGCGCATCACGCTCAGCACAACGCGGGGCAGCGGGTGACCCACTGGCGCTACATTGCTGTGGACACCGACCGGCTGCTGGGCGAAACGCCCGCCTCCGCCCGCCATGTCATCCGTCAGGCGCTCAGGGGCGCATGGAGCGGCGGCGTGTTCCTGCCCGCGGAGAGTGCACAGGCCAGACAGGGCGCGCGGATGTTCGACACGATCTTTGACGCGTACCGGCTCGGTCAGGCGGGGGCCATCCCCGAGATCGAGGCGCTTGTGCTTTTGCTGCTCGTGCGGCTGGCGCGCTGCGGGGAGTTTGAATCCCCGGCCGTGTTCAGCGGGCCGTACCTGTCGCCGCACGTGCAGCCCGCGCTGCAATACGTGGCCCGGCACTATGCCGAGGACGTGCGCATCGGCCAGATGGCCCGGAGCTGCTCGATGAGCGAGAGCCATTTCCGCCGCTTGTTCACTTTGCTGGTGGGCTGCTCCCCGCTGGAATACTTAAACCGCTACCGCGTTCACCACGCCATCAGCCTGCTGTGCACCACCCACGATTCCATGGAGAGCATCGCCTCCCGCGCGGGTTTTTCCTCCGTGTCTACGTTCAACCGCAATTTCATGCGCTACGCTGGGGGCGAAAGCCCGGTGCAATGGCGGAAAAAACACGTGAAACAACACGATATATCGCGCTGATTTTCAGGCACCTTTCATGAAAAAGTCATTTTTGCATGGATAATGATTGAATATGCGCAACATCCCCCTCCGCCTCATGATACAATATACACAACATTCCCGCGCAAAAATGAGGAGAAATGGAAGTTTGTTCAAGGCAGACATGCGTTTCTTCCGGCTTAATGTGGGAACGGTATCACAAGGAGGAGGAATTACCATGAAAAAGTTAGTTTCCCTGTTGCTGGCGATCGCCATGACGTTCACCTTCTGCGGCGCGCTCGCCGAGGAGGACGGAAAGATCACCATCTGGACCTGGGATCCCACCTTCAACATCAAGGCGATGGAGATCGCCCGCGACATGTACCTTGAGGAGCACCCGGACGCCCAGATCGAGATCGTCGAGCGCCTCTCCGAGGACATCGAAACGGCCGTCATCGCCTCCAACGGCGACACCAGCACCCTGCCGGACATTCTTCTGGTGCAGGACAACTCCTTCCAGAAGTTCGTGACGAACTACCCCGAAGTGTACGCCGACCTGACCGGCAAGTATGACCTGACCGACTTCGCGCCCGGCAAGGTGGCCTATTCCACCATCGACGGCAAGAACTACGGCATCCCGTTTGACGCCGGCACCGTGACCGCCACCTACCGCGTGGATTACCTCGAGGAGGCCGGCTACACCGTCGAGGACCTGACCGACATCGACTGGAACCGCTTCCTGGAGATCGGCCGCGACGTGAAGGAAAAGACCGGCCGCGCGATGCTCTCCGGCCAGGCGGGCGCGGTGGACATGGTGATGATCATGCTCCAGTCCTGCGGCTCCTCCCTGTTCAACGAGGACGGCTCCGTCAACCTCAAGGACAACGCCGCCCTGAAGGAAGTCATCTCCATCTACAAGACGATGGTTGACGAGGGCATCTTCATCGAGGTCAACACCTGGGACGAGTACATCGGCACCATCTCCAACCAGACCGTCGTGAGCACCATGACCGGCTGCTGGATCCTGTCGACCATCATGTCCCTGCCCGAGCAGAAGGGCCTGTGGGCGCTGACCAACATCCCCAAGCTGCCCAACGCTGAGGGCGCGACCAACTACTCCAACAACGGCGGCTCCTCCTGGGCCATCATCAACGGCAAGGACATCGACCTCGCGCTGGACTTCATGCAGATCTACCGCAATGTGGACTTCTACAGCGCCATCCTGCCCGAGACCTCTGCCATCGCCACCTACACGCCCGCCAAGGACGGCCCTGCCTACACCGCCGGCTCCGATTACTTCAACGGCGAGCCGATCTTCGCCACCATCCTTGAGTACGGCGCGCAGACCCCGTCCAACATCACCGGCGCATACTACTATGACGCCCGCGACGCCCTCGGCACCGCCATCACCAACATCATCCTGCAGGGCGGCGACGTGGACACCGAGCTGGCCACGGCGGAAGACACCGTGAACTTCACCATGGGCTTCTGATCGTAAAACGGCTTTCTCAAACTGACGGATGCCGCCCCGGCCTTCCGGGGCGGCATTTCTTCCACGCTGGCGACATCCGGTAATGTAGAGGTGATTTTTATGACGAACGCGGTATCCTCGCCCAAAAAACGCCGCCTTTCCATGCACCAGAAGCAGAGCCTTGCCGGCTGGGCCTTCTTGGCGCCCGCCACGCTTCTGATCTTCGTGCTCAGCTTCTACCCCATGTTCAGCGCGCTGCTCACCTCCTTCAAGCGCGGGCGTCCCACCGCGCTGGAGTGGTCCGATCCGCTTATCCGCAACTACCAGTTCATGCTCAGGGACAAGGTTTTCCTTCAGTCTGTCACCAATACGCTGACCTATCTGATCATCCAGGTGCCCATCATGCTGGCGCTGGCGGTGATCTTCGCCTCGCTGCTCAATAACAGGAACCTCAAGCTGCGCGGCCTGTTCCGCACGTGCATCTTCCTGCCCTGCGCCACGGGTCTGGTCGCCTATTCGATGATCTTCCGCACGCTGTTCACCTACGACGGCATGATCAACAACGTGCTCCTGCGCTTCGGCATCATATCCGAAGCGATCAACTGGCTCAACGATCCCGTCTACGCAAAGGCCGTCATCATCATCGGCCTTATCTGGCGGTGGACAGGGTATAACATGGTGTTCTACCTGTCCGCCATGCAAAGCATCGAATACTCGATCTACGAGGCGGCGCGCATCGACGGCGCCAACGGCTTGCAGCAGCTCACGCGCATCACCATACCGCTGCTGCGCCCGATCATACTGGTGACGGCCATCATGTCCACAAACGGCACGCTGCAGCTCTTCGACGAATCCGTCAACCTCACGCGCGGCGGGCCGGGCAACATGACCATCACCATGTCCCACTACATCTATAACACGATGTTCACCAAAAACCCCAACTTCGGCTACGCGGCCGCGATGTCCTTCGTGATTCTGGTCATGGTCGCGGTGCTGGCCGCTATCCAGATGAAAGTGGGTGACAAGCGATGAGGGAAGGCGCCCTTGCCAAATACACCAAGAAAACGCTGATGTACCTGTTTTTGATCCTGGCGTCGCTATTGTCCATCTTCCCGCTGTACTGGAGCTTCATTTCGGCGTTCAACAACACGCAGCAGATACTGGGCGGGCGCATGATCCCCAGCGTCTACCTTGTGCAGAACATCCAGAACCTGTTTGAGCAGCAGGACGTGTTCACCGCGCTGAAAAACTCCTTCGCCACCTCCATCCTGCAGACCGTCGTGGCGCTGGCCGTCAGCTCGATCGCGGGCTACGGCTTTGAGATCTACCACGACAAGGCCAAGGACAGCGTGATGTCCATCCTGATGCTGGCCATGATGGTGCCCTTCGTGGCCGTGCTGGTGCCGCTGTTCCAGATGTTCACGCAGGCCGGGCTCATCAACTCCTGGATCGGCTTCATCCTGCCCAGCATCTCCACGCCGTTCCTCATCATGTACTTCCGCAACAGCGCGCGCAGCTTCCCGCGCGACACGCTGGAGGCGGCGCGCATCGACGGCCTGAACGAGTTCCAGATCTTCGTGCGCATGTTCGTGCCCATGATGCGCCCGACCTATGCGGCGGCCGCCACCATCACCTTCATGAACGCGTGGAACGCCTACCTGTGGCCCAAGGTCGTCATGCAGACGAACGAATCCATCACCATGCCCATGCTCGTTGCCAATCTGATGGGCGGCTACGTCATTGATTTCGGCGTCGTGATGGCCGGCGTAACCATCTGTTCGCTGCCCACGATTGTCATCTTCTTCCTCCTGCAAAAGAGCTTTACCAACGCCGTGGCCGGCGCCGTCAAATAAGAGGAACCCGACGAAGAAAGGAGAGGCCGCGCCGCGCGCGGCATCATGCGACGATGCATTTTGACGAACAGCTTTTGAAAAATCCCGCGTATTTTGCGCAAAACCGTCTGGCAGCCCATTCGGACCATGTGGCCTACGCCAGCATGCAGGAGCTCGCCTCCGGCCAGAGCAGCCTGCGCTACTCGCTGAACGGCCTGTGGAAATTTCATTATGCGCGCAACCCCGGCCAGGTGATTCCCGGCTTTGAAGCCGTCGATTTCGATTGCAGCGATTGGGCGGACATCCCCGTGCCCGCGCACATGCAGATGGAGGGCTACGGCGCGCCGCAATACACCAACGTGCAGTACCCCTGGGACGGATGCCAGGACGTGGAAATCGGCGAAATTCCCGAGCGGTTCAACCCTGTGGGCAGCTATGTGCGGACGTTTTTCCTGCCCGAGGCGATGCGCGGCAAGCGGGTCTTCATCTCCTTTGACGGCGCGGAGAGCTGCGTTGCGCTCTGGCTCAACGGGCAGTATGTGGGCTTCACGTCCGATTCCTTCACCCCGCACGCATTTGAGCTGACGCCGTACCTGTGCGACGGTCTGAACAAGCTGGCCTGCCGCGTCTATCGCTTCAGCGCCGGCAGCTGGCTGGAAGATCAGGACTTCCTGCGCTTTTCCGGCCTCTACCGCGACGTATGGCTCTATGCGGCGTGCGAGGCGCATATCGAGGACGTGCGCATCAAAACGCTTCTGGACGACGACTATACCGACGCCGTGCTCGACGTGCGGCTGCGCATGCTGCTCTCGCCGGCGGCCGCTCCCGGCACGGTGCGCCTGGCGCTGACGGACGGGTCGCGCGTCATCGCCTCGTCCGAGCAGGCCGCGCAGGAGACCGTCAGCTTCCGCCTGCCGGTATCCGCGCCCAAGCTGTGGAGCAGCGAATCGCCCTTCCTGTACGACCTGCTCATCACCGCCGCCGACGAGACAGGCGTGGAGCGCGAGGTCGTGCGCGAGCGCGTGGGCTTCCGGCGCTTCGAGCTGCGGGACGGCGTCATGCAGCTCAACGGCAGGCGCATCGTGTTCAAAGGCGTGAACCGTCATGATTTCTGCGCGGAGACGGGGCGCGCGGTGACGCCGGACGTGATTCGGCGCGACCTGCTGACCATGAAACGCAACAACATCAACGCCGTGCGGACCAGCCATTATCCCAACCACAGCGCCCTGTACGCCCTGTGCGACGAGCTGGGGTTGTACGTCATTGACGAAAACAACATGGAAACGCACGGCACATGGGATCCCATCGTGCGCGGACGCAGGCCCCTTTCGTACGCGCTGCCCGGCAATCGCATGGAGTGGCTCCCCATATTGCTCGACCGTGTGACATCCACCTATGAGCGCGACAAGAACCATCCCTGCGTGCTCGTCTGGAGCTGCGGCAACGAATCCTTCGGCGGCGAGGTTATCTATGAGATGAGCGCGCTGTTCCGCCGTCTCGACGACACGCGCCTGGTGCACTACGAGGGCGTCACCAGCGACCGCCGGCGCAATGACTCCACCGACATCGAAAGCCAGATGTACACGCCGGTCACCGAGCTGCGCAGGTTCCTTGCCGAACACCGCAGCCGGCCGTTCATCCTGTGCGAGTACGCGCATGCGATGGGCAACTCGAACGGCGCCATGCACAAATACACCGAATACGCCTATGAAGAGCCCCTGTATCAGGGCGGGTTTATCTGGGACTTCATTGACCAGAGCATTCGCACCAAAGACCGTTACGGTCTGACCACCTACGCCTACGGCGGCGACTTTGACGACCGGCCGACGGACTACAACTTCTGCGGCAACGGCATCGTCTACGGCGACGGCAAAGAAAGTCCAAAAATGCAGGAAGTTCGCTACAATTACCAGAATATTACAGCGAAGGTGGATGCGGACAGGGCGATTGTCACCAACCGCAGCATGTTTACGCCCACCTCCGCCTTTGCGTGCGTTGCGACGCTGGCGCGCGACGGCGTGGAGATCGCGCGGGCCGAGCTGGCAACCGACGTGCCGCCTTCGGAAAGCCGCGAGTACGCGCTGCCCTTCCCGGCGCAGACGCGCGCGGGCGAGTACGCCGTGACGCTCTCCTTCCGCCAGAAGGAGGCGACCCCGTGGGCGCCGTGCGGGCATGAGGTGGCCTTTGCGCAGGGCGTGTACAAGGTGGCCGGCACGGAACGGGCAACAACGCGCCATGCGCCGCTTCGGATTGTGCGCGGCGAGTGCAATACGGGCGTGCAGGGGGAACACTTCCAGGTGCTCTTCGGCGACCTGGCGGGCGGTCTGATCTCCTACCGCTACGGCGGACGCGAGATGCTGCGCGCGGTTCCGCGCCCCAATTTCTGGCGCGCGCCGATTGATAACGACATGGGCAACGGCATGCCCGTCCGCTATGCGCAGTGGAAAATCGCGTCCGTATATGCGTCCACCAAAGCGACCGCGGCGCTGGCGGAGCGCAACGCGCACCCGCAGGCCGTGGAAAACCCGGACGGCTCCGTGTCCCTCTCCTATGTCTACGGCCTGGCCACCACGCCCCCGGCGGAGTGCAGCCTGACCTATACCGTGCATCCCTGCGGACAGGTGACCGTCACGCTCGCTTATGACCCTGTCGAGGGGCTGGGCGACATGCCGGAGTTTGGCGTAATGTTCAAGCTGGACGCCGACTGCAGCTGCATCCGGTACTATGGTCTGGGGCCGGACGAAAACTATGTGGACCGCCACGAAGGCGCCCGGCTTGGCATTTTCCGCACGACGGCGCGGGACAACCTGGCCCATTACCTTGTGCCGCAGGAGTGCGGCAACCGCACCGGCGTGCGCTGGGCGGAGGTCACGGATTTCCGTGGCCGCGGCCTGCGCTTCACCGGCGATGCGATGGAGTTCTCCGCCCTGCCCTACACGCCGCATGAGCTGGAGAACGCCGCGCACGAATACGAGCTGCCCCCGGTTCATTATACGGTCGTCCGCGCATCGCAGATGCAGATGGGCGTCGGCGGCGACAACAGCTGGGGCGCACGCACGCATGAAGAATACCTGTTGGATGTCGGCGGGCGCAAGACGTTCACCTTCAGTTTCCGGGGAATCGTCTGACGCTCCGCCACGGCGGGCTGTGCGTCGTGCAAGCCTTTTACGGGCGGCGCCACAACGGCGCCGCCCGCTTTCTCTGCATCGGAGCATCGAAAAGGAGGAAATTGCCATGATTGTCTGCCGGGACGCCTGCTTTACCCTGCATACCGCGCATACCAGCTATCAGCTTTGCGCCGACGAGCAGGGACGTCTGCTGCACACCTACTACGGCGCACGCCTGCCGGATGACGCGCCCAACCTGCGCCCAACGCGCGCGCCGCACGCCGAGGCGGGCCGCCGGCTCAATCTGCTGCCCTTTGAATGCTCCGCCCCGGGCACGGGCGATTTTCGCACGCCCGCCGTTCTGCCGGAGTATGCGGACGGTTCCCTCTGCGCCGACTTGCAAATGGTCGGCGCGCAGGTGACGCCCGGCAAGTACGAGCTGCCCGGCCTGCCCGCCTTTCGCGGCGCGGAGCAGACGCTCTGCGTGACCCTTCGCGACTGCGCGGGGCTCGAGGTGGAATTGCGCTATGCCGTCTTCCCGCAGCACGATGTCATCACGCGCGCGGCCGTGTACCGCAACACGGGCGCAGCGCCGCTTTCGCTGCGCAAGGCGTCCTCGCTCTGCCTGGATTTTGACACCCGGCCGTTGGATATGATAACGCTCCACGGCAAATGGTCGCAGGAGCGCACGCCCGAGCGCGCGCCGCTGCGCTACGGCGTGCAGAGCGTGGGCAGCATGCAGGGCGTCTCCAGCCATGCGCACAACCCGGCCGTCGCCCTGTGCCGGCCGGACGCGGACGAGGAACACGGCGATTGCTGGGGCTTTGCGTTGGTATACAGCGGCAATTTTCTGTGCGAGGCGGAGCGGAGCGAAAGCGGCAACCGGCTGGTCATGGGCATTCATCCCCACCAGTTCTGCTGGACGCTCGCGCCGGGCGAATCGTTCGTTGCGCCGGAAGTCGCCATGGTATACGCAGCCGACGGCCTGGGCGGCATGCGGCGCTGTTTCCACCGCGCGATACGCGCCCACCTGCTCCCCGAGCGCTGGCGGGATATGAACCGTCCGCGCCCCGTGCTCCTCAACAGCTGGGAGGCCTGCTATTTCCGGTTCGACCAGGACCGCCTGCTGGCGCTGGCCGAAGCCGCGGCCCGGGCAGGGATTGATTTGTTTGTGCTGGACGACGGCTGGTTCAAGGGGCGCGACGCGGACAACAGCAGCCTGGGCGACTGGGTGGCGGATGTGCGCAAGCTGCCCGAAGGGCTGGAAGGGCTTTGCCGCCGGCTCCAGGCGCTGGGGCTTGATTTCGGCCTGTGGATAGAGCCCGAAGCCGTCAGCCCGGACAGCGACCTGTTCCGGCTTCATCCGGACTGGGCGCTGCGCGTTCCCGGCCGCACGCCGCTGACGCTGCGCAACCAGTATGTGCTGGATTTTTCCCGGCCGGAAGTCGTGCAGGCCCTGTGGGAGCAGCTCCATAGGCTGCTGTCCTCCTGCCCCATCCGCTATATCAAATGGGACATGAACCGCAAGCTCAGCGACGTATACAGCGCGGCGCTTCCGGCCGACCGCCAGGGGGAAGTGTACCACCGCTATATGCTGGGCGTCTATGCGCTGCAAAAGCAGTTGACCGAGGCATTCCCCGACCTGCTGTTGGAAAACTGCGCGGCCGGCGGCGGACGCTTCGACTGCGGCATGCTCTGTTACAGCCCGCAGATCTGGTGCAGCGACAACACCGACGCGCGCTCGCGCCTGTCGATTCAGTACGGCACCAGCCTGTTTTACCCTCCCTGCACCATGGGGTCGCATTTTTCCATCGTGCCCAACCACTATACCGGCAGAACCGCCTCCGTGGAAGCGCGCATGGCCTGCGCGCTGTTCGGGACGTTCGGCTTTGAGCTGGATTTGACCGGCTACTCGCCGGAAGCGCTGGCGGAGCTGCGCCCCTACATCGACTGGTACCGTGCGCACGGCGCGCTGCTGCGCGGCGGCGACCTGTACTGGCTCCTGCCGCCGGATGCAGCCGGCAGCGGCGCGGCGTGGATGGTGGTCTCGCCCGACCGGGACGAGGCGGCCGTCTTTGCCGTGGGGGACGCGCTGTGCGGCGTGGAGCGCGCCAGCACGCTGCCCTCTCCCCCGCCGCGCCTGCCCCTGCGCGGCCTGTGCGCGCAGTCGGTCTATGAGGATGCGGACGGCGTGCGCTATGCCGGCGCGCAGCTGCTCGCGGCCGGTCTCCCCCTGCCCACGCTCCGCGGCGACGTGCCCGCTTACCTATGCTATCTGCGCCGAACGGCCGACCCGCGGACGACGGCATAGCCTGCTGTCCGCGGCCGGGACACGGCCTCTTGAAAAACTGCCTGCGGGCCGCTCTGTCCGACGGCCTGTGACGTTGCGGCCCGCGGCGCTGTGAGAGGAGGGCGAAGCATGCGCGGCCATTGGGGGAAAGACCTGCCGGCGCTGGGGATGTGGCTGGTGTTTGCGGCCATCGGGACAGCGCTGTGGCTGGCGCTGGGCGACCTGTTTTATCTGTTCAATTTCATCTACATCGGCACGGCCATCGCCGTCGGGCTTCTGCTCTATCGCCGGAAGAGCCGGTATGCACGCCATGTGGTGCAGTGCGCGGTGGGCCTGTACATGTTCGTATACCTGGGCATCCTGTGCCGGGAGAATATGCAAATCGAGGGCTTCTGGTACTATCTGTTCCTGGGCGTATTCGAGGCAGCCACCATTCATTATGCCGTGGCGAAGCTCTTCGGGCCGCTGCTCTTTGGGCGCGGCTGGTGCGGCTATGCGTGCTGGACGGCCATGGTGCTGGATTTTCTCCCGTTCCGCACGCCCGCTGCGCCCCGCAAGCCCTGGGGCTGGATAAAATACCCCGTGTTCTTTGCTTCGCTCGCTTTTGTCGGCGGGCTCTTTCTCTTCCGGGTTCCCAACAAAGCGGACATCCTCTGGTGGGGCTTTCTCGTCGGCAATGGCCTGTACTACGCGGTCGGCATCGCGCTGGCCTATCTGTGCCGGGACAACCGGGCATTTTGCAAGTATGTCTGTCCCGTCGCCGTGTTTCTCAAGCCCATGAGCTATTGGGCGCGCTTTCGCATCACGCTCGATGCGGACCGGTGCGTTGCCTGCGGGCAATGCAGGAAGGTTTGCCCGATGGACGTGGAGGTGCCCAGCAATTCCCGCAAAAAACAAAACGCAACCGAATGTATCCTCTGCATGCGCTGTGTCGACGCCTGCCCCACCCGGGCGTTGAAGCTGTAGCGCAGCCCCCGGCACGCGCCCGGGCGGCCGGCATGGAAGGACAATCGGGATGCAGCAGCCAGCAGCTTGCGCAATGGCCGGGGCTGATCTCGAACTCGGGCGGCTGCTCGTCCTTGCAAATCTGCATGCGGTGCTTGCAGCGCGCGCCGAACCCGCAGCCGTGCGGCGGATGGAGCAAATCGGGCGGCGTGCCGGGGATGGACGTCAGGCGGGATTCCTTGCGGAGGACAGGGACGGCAGGCTCTTGAGCAGCGCGCTGGTATAGGGATGGCGATGCTCATAGAAGATTTCGCGCGCCGTGCCCGTTTCCACGATTTTGCCCGCGTACATGACCGCCATGCGGTCCGCGATGCCCGCCACCACGCCCAGGTCATGCGTGATGAGAATGATGCCCGCGTGAATCTTGGACTTGAGCTCCTTGAGCAGGTCCATAATCTGCGCCTGGATGGTCACGTCCAGCGCCGTGGTCGGCTCGTCCGCGATAAGCAGCTTGGGATCGCACGACAGCGCCATGGCAATCATCGCGCGCTGGCGCATGCCGCCGGAATACTCGTGCGGGTACTGCCGGGCGCGCTCCTCGGGGTTGGGGATGTTCACCTGCCGAAGGCAGCGGATGGCCTCGCGCGCGCCTCCGCCCGGCTGAGCTTTCTGTGCAGCGTGATGGCTTCCACAATCTGCTTGCCCACGGGTGTGGTGGGGTTCAGGCAGGTCATCGGGTCCTGAAAAATCATCGAAACCTCGCGTCCCCGAATTTTCTGCATCTCCTTATCGCTGGCAGCCACGATATCATGCTCGCCCAGGCGAACCGAGCCTCCCGCAATCCGGGCGGGCGGCATGGGATTGAGCTTCATGATGGTCTGCGCCGTCACGGACTTGCCACAGCCCGACTCGCCGACGATGGCCAGCACCTCGCCCGCGTCCACATGCAGGCTGACGCCGCGCACGGCCTTCACCTCGCCCGCATAGGTATCAAAGGATACGTGCAGGTCTTCGATTTCCAACACTCTCTTCGCGTCCATGGCTACCTCCTCAGCTTGGGATCGACCGCGTCGCGCAGGCCGTCGCCAAACATGTTAAACGCCAGCATCGTCAGGCTGATGGCGATGGCAGGGATGAGCAGCTGCGTGGGATAAATCCGGAAGTTCTCGATGCCCAGCTGCGCCAGAGAACCCCACGAGCACATCGGCAGCGGAATGCCCAGGCCCAGATAGCTCAGGTACGCTTCGGAGAAGATGGCGCTCGGGATGGAAAGCGTGACGCGCACAATGACGACGGAGAGCGAATTGGGCAGCAGATGGCGCGCGATGATGCGCGCGGATCGGGCACCAACGCTTCTGCGGCGGCGATAAACTCCTGCTGTTTGAGCGCCACCACCTGGCCGCGCACAAGCCGCGCCATGGGAATCCACCCCACCAGCGAGTAGGCGATGATGATGGTCATCATGCCCGGCGGCATAATCATCATCAGCAGAATGACGATAATCAGGTAGGGAATGCCGTTGATGATTTCCAGGATGCGCATCATGATGATATCCACGGTACCGCCGAAGTACCCGGAAATCCCGCCATAGATGCAGCCGAGGACAAAGTCAATCAGCGCGCTGATCACCGCGATGGTCAGCGACACGCGGCCGCCCATCCATACGCGCGTCCACAGGTCCCGGCCCAGGGTGTCGGTGCCGAAGATGTGCACATGTCCATTCCCGCCCGAGGCCGCGTCGTCGCAGACCGTCATCATCGGCGCGTTGGTATGGCCATAATGCTACTCACGATAGTCAAAGGGCGACACCAGCGGCGCAAATATGGACATCAGCGTCAGCAGGACGATAATGCCGGCGCAGACCAGACCGACCTTGTTGTGGACCAAGCGGCGCAGCGCGTCCTGCATGAACGTAATGCTGGGACGGCTGATGGCCTCGCGGTCGTGCGCGCTCCCTCCGATATGGCGAAACCGTTCTTTTGCAATATGTTCCATCCCTCTACTCCTCCAGTTTGACGCGCGGATCGATGAAGCCATACAGCAAGTCGACGACCAGCGTGCACAAAATGAGCAGCGCACCATAGAACACGACCGTTCCGGAGATCATCGTATAATCCAAATCCTTGATGCTGATGACAAAATATTTGCCAAGGCCCGGGATATTGAAGATGCTCTCGATGACGAAAGTGCCGGTCAGCACGGCGGCTACTGTCGGGCCATGATGGTGACCACGGGCATGATGGCGTTGCGCATGGCGTGACGCCAGAGGATTTTTCTTTGGGAAAGGCCCTTGGCTTTGGCCGTCTTGATGTAATCCTGGCCCAGCACGTCCAGCATGCTGGTGCGCATCAGACGCGAAACCGTCGCCAGGGAACCGAGCCCCAGCGCAAAGGCGGGCAGCAGGGACTGCTTGAACGAGCCCCAGCCTACAATCGGAAAAATATTAACGCCCGTCCATTTGCGCAGCTGCAGGCCCAGGAAATATTGCAATAAAGCGCCCATAATGAAGCTGGGAACGGAAACGCCAATCATGGCGACAAACATCGAAAAGGAGTCCCAGACGCTTCCGCGTTTGATGGCGGCCACGGCGCCCAGCAGCACGCCGGCAATGACGGCAAACAGCAGCGCGCGGATGCCCAGGTCGGCGGACACGAGGAACGACTCGGAAACAATTTCCATCACCGGCCGGTTATAGGTCAGCGAGACGCCCAAATCCCCGCGCAGACAAGTTGCCAATGTAGATGAAAAACTGCTCAATCGGCGACTTGTCCAGGCCGTACTTGGCGTGCATATTGGCCATGGCCGTTTCGGAGATCGCCTTGTCTCCGACGAATGGATCCCCCGGCAGCATGCGCATCATGAAAAACGTCAGCGCAATGAGAACAAACAGCGTCAACACCGCATAAGCCAGGCGCTTGACGATATATCGGAGCAACGATCTCTCCCTCCTCACGCGAGCAAACGGACAGGCCCTCTTCACGGCCCGCTCGTCCATACGATTGATGCGGCACGGACAGACCGTGCCGCATCATGGATTGGGTCAGGGGCAAAAATCAGTCAGCCAGTCTGGTGTAAATCAGGTTGTAGCCCTGGAACGGCATACGGGCATAGCCGCTGACCAGCTTCTCGCTGACGGCATAGTCCTCGTAGCACCAGTAGATCGGGATGATGGGCAGGTCTTCCTTGAGCATGAACTCCAGCTGCACGAAAATCTGCTCGCGCGCAACCGGGTCAACCTCCTGACGGGCCGCATCCAGCAGCGCGTCGTATTCGGGGTTGGCATAGCCGGTGTGGTTGTTGCCGCCCGTGCTCTCGAACAGGTCGAGGTCGGTCATCGGGTCGTTGTAGTCCGGGCCCCAGCCGCCATGGCAGATGTCAAATTCCTTGGCGTTGCGGCGGGCGCGCCACTCGGTGCTGGTCAGGATTTCAATATCCACTTCCAGGCCGAGGGTCTGGCGCAGCTGCTTCTGCACAACCTTGCTGAACAGCTCGTTCTGCGTGCCTTCGCTGGTCATAATGGACAGCTTCACTTCGCTCGCATCGGAGTAGCCCAGCTCCTCCAGCGCGGCGGCCAGGTATTCCTTGGCCTTCTCGGGATCGGCGTTGGCGCTGTAGAGCGGCTCGCCGCCGTTGGCTTCCACGACGACCTCGGCGAACGTCGGCGCGGCGACGCCGGAAATACCGAAGGAGAACGCGTCGGGGGCCTTGTTGTCGTTCTTGAAGACGGTGTCAATGAGCTGCTGGCGGTCGATGGCCGCTTCCACCGCCTTGCGCAGGTTGAGGCTGCGCATGTCGGAGGTCTCCAGGGTATTGACCCAGAAGTAGTAGCTGTAGCCGCCGACATACGCGCTGGGCGTGAAGCCTCTGGCCTCCAGCGCCGCGCGCTGCTCGCCGGTCAGGTTAACGATGTCCATCTCGCCGCCCAGGAAGGCGTAGTACCTCATCTTCACCCAGTTGATCTTCTCCAGGGTGACGTTCTCGGCGTTCCACCAGTTGGGGTTGCGCACCGTGGTGATGGTGTACTCCGGGACCCAGTCGGTCATGTAGAACGGGCCGTTATAGAGCAGGGTTTCGGGGGAGGTGCCGTAATTCTCGGCGCCCACTTCCTCATAGAAGGGCTGATAGATGGGCGTGAGAACCTCGAACTTGAGGTACTGCAGGAGATACGGCAGGTAGTTCTCCAGCTCGATTTCCAGCGTATAGTCGTCCACCGCGCGGAAGCCGACCTGGTCGAGCGTCACTTCCTCGGCGCCCTCGACGCCGGAGAGGTAATCATAGTAGGCCTGCGCGTTCTTGAAGATGGTGGCAAAGTAGTAATACGCCGCCGCATTCGTGGGGTTGAGCAGTTCGGACCAGGCAAAGACAAAGTCGTGCGCCGTCACATCGCCGACGACTTCGCCCGCGGAGTTGACCCACTTGCCGCCCTCGCGGATTTTGAAGGTCCACTTCATGCCGTCCTCGGAAGATTCCCAGGACTCCGCCGCGCCGGCCACCAGGTTATTCTGGGTGTCCAGCTTGACAAGGCAGTCCCACACATGGAGGGAGATGGAGAACTCCGTGTTGTCGGTCATCAGAATCGGGTTCATAACGGACATGTTGGAGTACTCGACGCTGATGGCGCCGGCTTCCGAAGTGCCGGGATAATAGCCCAGCCCTGCATTCGGGTTGGTCGCGCCGGACATGTCGATTTCAGACGCAAGAGCCGAGCCGCTCAGCATCATGACACACATCATCGCCATCGCAAACAACCTTACCCATCGACGGTTCTTCATGGATCATCTTCCTTAAAAATAGCATTCTGCAGACGTGGCCGTTTTGCTGCATAGAGCTTATACAGTTGTATGTCCATATCTGTCATGGTATAATGCATTGTAGCATACGGTGTGCTGATTTGCAAGTTCGTTTTTTAGAAATTCAAATATCCACTTTGCCGTGTTGCTGCTTTGTTTGAAGTGTCGCGATTTGTTTTTGCGGAGATGAACATGATGTCGAATGTTGCTGAGGGATTTGACGTTTGGCTTGCGCAATGGCATGGCGACGTCCTGCGCCTGTGCCTGGCGCTGTCGCTGAATCGCCGGGCGGCCCGGGAGCTGACATTCCAGGCGTTTCTGCGCCTGGGGGCATGCGATGCGGCGGACGACGCCCAGGCGCGCAGGACCGTCATGACCGCCGCGGTGGACGTTTGCGAGGCGTACTATTTTCGCAAAATGCGCAGGCATCCCGGCGCCAAGGCGCTGTGGGAGGCGCTGGATACGCCGGCGGATGATGCGCTGCTTCCCCTATTGCGCCTTCCGTTCCGCCGCCGCGCCGCCGTCTGCCTGCGCCATGGCTGCGGCCTTTCCGTGGCGGATACCGCGCAGGCGCTGCGCATCCGCCCGCCGCGGGCCGAGCGGCTGAGCCGCCTGCCTGACGGCCTGGACATGCAGGTGTTTGCGGCGATGGCCCGTCCCGACGCGCAGGAGCGGGAAGAGCTGAGCGACCGGGTCTATCTGCGCTTTTCCGAGCGCAGCGTCGGCTTTGAAAACCGGTGGCATGCCCTGCGCCTGCGCTTTGACCGGATGGTCACGTACATCGCGCTGTTCATTCTCGCGCTGTTCCTGGCCGCCGCGCTTTACACCGCTTCCCGCACAGCGTCCGGCTGAAGCCGCCGCCCGCGGCGCGTCCCTTCGCATCGCCCCGGCGGAATCCCCGTTTCCGCCGCGCCGGGGCGTATTGTTATGTCCAAATACGCCTTTTCCCGCGAACGACCGCCGGGCAGGCAGCGGCGCGCTGCCGGAAGTTGTGTGCCGATTGCCTAAGGAATCTGTCCATTTGTCGGCAGGGCCATCCCGTGCCGGCGGCAGGGATTTGCCGCCGCGCGTCGAATAGGATACAATTCGCGCGTTTGTCATACAGTATACGCGCGCCGGTTCCGGCGCATGGGAAAACACGGAGGGCCGATATGGAAAAGGAACGTCTGACATCGGATGCGCTGCTCAGCGCCTTTGATCCGCCTTTGCCGCAGGAAGCGCCTTTGCGCCTGGAGGTCAACCTTCACCTGTCCGCCCAGGGTTCGGAAACGCCGCTGCATGTCGCGCTTCGCGTGGGCATGGAGCGATTGTACGTCGTGCGGAGCCTGCCGTCGTTTCTGCGCGCACTGGAAAAGGGCGAGCCCATCCCCTTCGGAAAGGGCTTTACGCTCGACCCTTCCTCCATGCGCTTTGAAAAGGCGGACCGGCGCATCCTTTCGGTGCTGTCCGAGGTGGAAGCGGCCCAGCGCTCCTGTGAGGCGCAGGGGTTCCGCCTGCCGCAAAACGGCAAGTTCATGGCGCTGTGCCCGCAAACGGCGCTGCGCCTGCTGCGCCTGCTGATGGCGCGCCCTTTCCGGCTGGCCAGCGGAGGCGAGATGCTCTCCTGCGAGCCCATCGCCCGCCAGACGCTGCCCATCACCTGCACGCTGTATGAAAACGGCTGCACGCTGTGCGCGTCTCTCCGGCTTCCGGCCGGCATTGTGCCGGTCACGGCGGACTATGAGTTTGTCCGCCTGGAGCCCAATCTCCTGGCGCAGCTTCCCCCTGTGCAGCGGCGGGCCCTGCGCGCGCTGGCGGCATATGTCGATGCGGCCGGGCATGCGGAAATCGCCTTTTCCCCGCGCGAAACCGAACGGGTCGTGGCGGAGGTCTTGCCGCAGCTGGAGCAGGCGTGTCAGGTTTCGCTCTCCCCCGCGCTCTCCGCCCGCGTGCGGCGCGATCCGCTTTCGGCGCGCGTGTATGTGGACAGGGACCGGGACAGGATTCTGGCGCGCGTCGCGTTCCGCTATGGCGAAGCGGTGGTCGATCCGTTTGCGCCGTCTGACAAGAGCGATGCGGGCGGGGCGCTGCTGGTACGGGACGCCCAGGGCGAATACGCGGTGCTGGAAGCGCTGGCGCACGCCGGATTTCATGTAGGCAACGGGCGCATTTACCTGGCCGGCTCGCAGCGCGTGCTGCGCTTTCTCCAGGAGGGCGTGCAGGCGCTGCAGCGCGTGGCCAGCGTATATGCCTCCGAAGAGTTCCGCCGGATGCGGCCGCGCAGGCCGCAGCTTTCCGGCGCTTTGACCATGGCCGGCGGCGCGCTGCAGCTGACGCTGCTGGACGGCGAGACGCCGCTGGAAGATTTGACCGGGCTGATGCGCGCGCTGCGCGACCGGAAGCGGTATTTCCGCCTCAGGGACGGCGGTTTTCTGGACCTGACGGGCCTGGAAGGCTGGGAAGAGGTGGCGGGCCTGCTCGGCGACGCGGGCGAAAGCGACGCGCCGGCCGCCGATTCCGCGCGGGCGGAGGCCGCCGCTCTGTCCGCCGCCATGCCCCTGCAGGCATACCGGGCCGCCTATCTGGTCTCGCTGCTGGAGCAGAGCGGCCTGCCGGTGCGCGTTGACGAAAGCGCGCGCCAGGTGGCGGATGCGCTGCATTGCCCCGGCGAACCCTGCCCCGCGCCGCTCGACCGGGTTTTGCGCCCTTATCAGCTGCGCGGGTTCGCCTGGCTGCAGGCCCTCTATCGCCTGAGCATGGGCGGCGTGCTGGCCGACGATATGGGGCTGGGCAAAACGCTCCAGGTCATCGCCGCGATGCTCTGGGCCAAGCGGCGCGACGGCGCCGCGCCCTCGCTGGTGGTGGCGCCGACGTCGCTGGTGTATAACTGGCAGGCGGAGCTGGCCAACTTTGCCCCGGAGCTTTCCGTGGCGGTCATAGAGGGCGGGCAGCAGGCGCGGACGGCGCGCTGGACGGCGCTGAAGAACGCGCCGGACGTGGATGTGATTATCACCTCGTATCCCCTGCTGCGCCGGGATGTCCAGCTGATGGCGGGCCTGTCGTTCCGCTTTGCGGTGCTGGACGAGGCGCAGCATATCAAAAACCCGCAGTCCCTGGCCGCCCTGGCGGCGGGCCGCCTCAGCGCGCGCACGCGCCTGGCGCTGACGGGAACGCCCATGGAGAACAACCCGGGCGAGCTGTGGTCCATCTTCCATTTCGTCCTGCCCGGTTATCTGACGACCCTGCCGCAGTTCCTCCGCCGCCACGGCGACGGCAGCGGCGCGGACGCGCTGCGCCGGCAGATTCGTCCTTTCCTGCTGCGCCGTCTGAAGGCCGACGTGCTGCCGGAGCTGCCGGAAAAAATCGAATACCGCGTGCTGGCGGACATGCCGCCCGAGCAGCGGCGCGTCTACGCAGCCGCAGCGCTGCGCCTGCGCGAGCGGGTAGAGCGGGTGCTGAACGAAAAAGGCATCGGCCATGGGCGCATGGAAGTGCTCAGCGCCATCACGCAGCTTCGCCAGATTTGCTGCCATCCTTCGCTGGTGCTGGAGGGCTACACCGGCTCCAGCGGCAAGCTCGACGCGATGATGGAAGTTCTTTCCGGCGCGCTGCTCAGCGGCCGCCGGCTGCTGCTGTTTTCCCAGTTCACCTCCATGCTCGCCATCCTGCGGCGCGTCCTGGAAGCCGGCGGTGTGCGCACGCTGTATCTGGACGGCAAAACGCCCACCGGGCAGCGCCTGGAGCTTGTCAACCGCTTTAACGCGGGCGAGGGCCAGGTTTTCCTGATTTCCCTGAAAGCCGGCGGCGCGGGGCTGAATCTGACCGGCGCGGATACGGTCGTTCATTACGATCCCTGGTGGAATCCCGCGGCGGAAGACCAGGCGACCGACCGTGTGCACCGCATCGGCCAGGAGCGGTCGGTGCAGGTCATTCGCCTGATTACGCGCGGCACCATTGAGGAGCAGGTAGCGCGCCTCTCCGAGCGCAAGCGCGCGCTGTTCGACGCGGTGGTCACGGCGGGCGAAATGATGCCGTCCGATTTGACGCGCGAGGAAATCATGGGCCTGTTCGCGTAGCGCCGTCTGTGCAGACGGCCTGCGGGAGAGGCGGCGTTTTCCTTCTGCGCCCAGGCGACAAATTGCGCGCCGGCCGGCGCGCGTCGCGCCCCTTCCGCGTTTTGTCGTAATATGGTATAAACTCATGACAATTCGCTGCATTTTCCGTTATCTTTTGTCCTGTTTCTTCCTCCCGCCTCGCTCGACACCCTACACAAACCATCCTATAATATAAATGTTGCCAATCACAATACGACAAGGAAGGATCTCTATGAAGAAGTATCTTGCGCTGTTCCTCGTGCTTGTACTGAGCCTGTCCGTCACCGCTGCCCTGGCAGAGGAAACGATTCAGATGGACAAGCTGACCTTCCAGTTCGTGCCCTCCAAGGACGCGGACGTCATTATCACCGGCACGCAGAATCTGCCCGAACTGGTGCAGGCCGAAATGCTCAAACACGGCTATGAAATCGGCGAAGTGGAAATCTCCGTCGGCACCAACTACAATGCGACCGGCGAGGCCATGGCGGCCGGTTCCATCGACGTCGGCTGGCTGCCCGGCGGCACTACGCGCTGTACAGCGACGAAGTGGACGTCATTTTGACCGCCACCCGCGACGGCCTGAGCAACGACAGCGAAGATCCCCGCACGTGGAACGGCGACGAAAACAAAACCCTGCCCACCGACGAGCAGGTCACCTTCTATCGCTCGCTGGTCTACGCCGGCCCCTCCGAGTATGGCCGCGTGCTGGCCGCCAAGGTCAACGCCGGCGAGGCGCTGACGTGGGAAGACCTGGATGCCGCCACCTGGGCCGTGGGCGCCACGTCCTCTTCCGCGGGCTACATCTATCCGACCCTCTGGCTCATGGAGAATTATGACGGCCACAAGGTTTCCGATTTGAGCAAGACCGTGCAGCTGGGCTATGCGGACGCCTTTGCGCAGGCTGCCGCCGGAGCAA
>DVFI01000029.1 GCA_018713305.1 Candidatus Avichristensenella intestinipullorum | reverse complement strand
ACTTCGCGAAAAAGCGCGGAATCCAGGTCTGCCAGCCGTTCCCCCACGTCTTTATGCACCGTCGATTTGCTGACCCCAAACTGCCGAGCCGCCTCCCGGACGGTGGCCCCCTTTTCTACCAGAAACTCGCCCGTTTTGAGCACGCGCAGCTCCAAACCGTCCCGCATACCACTTCCCCCTCCGCAGGCTGTTTGCTGCCAGTCTATGCGGAGGGGGCGGAACATTTCCCAGGAGACGAAGGGCGGCGGGTCAGAAGTCCTTCGCCAAGCGGAGCAGCCGGCCGCGGCCCTGGCGGATGGCGTCCACGAGGTCGGCGCCGGTGGAAATCGAGGATGGAAACGCCATGACGCCTGTATTGACCATGGAGAGGCTGTGCGCGTCGGACCCGGCAATGCCGGGAAGGCGGTGCCTGCGGGCCAGCGCAAGGGCGCGCTCGTCCCAGTCGCGTTTCCCGGGCGCATGGCTGCCGTTGTAGACCTCCAGCGCGTCCACCACATCCCAGCGCTGCCGGACGTCCGGGGGCATATACCACGCGGTGCGGAAAGGATGGGCCTGCACGACGCAGCCGCCCGCCTCGCGCACCAGGCGCACGTAGTCGGCAAGGTCCCACAGGTCCGCCAGATGCTCATGGGCGTACAGAAAATCCTCGTCCAGCCCGTACGTCAGGAAATCCCCGCCCTCAAAATAATACTCCCAGCCCAGCAGCACGCGCAGGCCGCAGGCTTCGCCCGCGCGGCGGGCGGCACGGTATCCGGCCAGAAAGCCGTCGATGCGCGTTTTCCAGGGCGCGACGGCAGGCGCGCGGGAGTTGCCGTTGACAAAATGGTCCGTGACGACAATGCCTTCAAAGCCCAGCGCATGATAGGCCTCCACCATGTCCGCCGCGCGCGACCGCGCGCACCGGCTGGATTCCAGGGTATGCAGATGCAGCTCCCACCGATATTCCTTCACGGCAACACCGCCTCCGCGCACGGAAGATATTGCAGCGCGCCCTCCCGCCGCACGCTCTGGTACAGGGTCAGGCTGCGCGCCTGCCAGACGGCCTCCGGCAGCGCCAGCCGCCGCGCCTCTTCGGTCAGGCGGGCGTCCCGGGCGAGCGTAATGTGCGCGCGCAGGGGCTTGGGGTCAAACGGGACTGCGCGCGCCCGAAGCTCTTCGCGCAGGGACAGGGCCAGCGCGGGAAGCGCGCCGTCCGCCTCCACCCCGCGCCACAGCACGCTGCCAAACGCGCCCAGCCGCCCCAGCGCCAGCGGAAACCTGCGGCTCCGGCGCGCGGCCGCCTCCATCGCTTCGCGGACGGCAGGCAGGCGCGCCGCATCCGTCTCGCCCAGAAATGCCAGCGTGATGTGGTACAGCGAAGGCGGGACGTACCGGCCCGGCGCCAGAGGGCGCAGCATACAGGCAGTGCGCGCCAGCGCGGCGCGGGCGGCCTCGTCGGGCGCGAGGGCGAGAAACAGCCTCATTCCAGCGCTTCTCCCGCCTCCAGGCGCTCAATGAGCGCCAGGCGGCGCTGATGGCGTCCGCCTTCAAAGGAGGCGCTGAGGAACGTTTCCAGAATGGTCTTTGCCAGCTCCGGCCCCATCACGCGCGCGCCCATGGCAATCATGTTCGCATCGTTATGCGCGCGGGCCATCCGGGCCGTGTAGCAGTCCGAGCACAGCGCGCAGCGGATTCCCTTCATTTTGTTGCACGCCAGCGACATCCCCACGCCCGTTCCGCACACCACTACGCCCCGCTCGCACTGCCCGGACTGCACCATCCTGGCGGCACGCGCCGCGTAGAGAGGATAATCGTTCGCCTCGCCCTCCCTGATGCCGCAGTCATGGCAGACATGTCCCAGGGATTGCGCCAGTTCCATCAGTTCCCGTTTCAGTTCCGAAGCGGCGTTGTCGCAGCCAAAGGCAATATGCATGGGCATCCTCCGTTCCGGCCGATGTGGCCGGCCCTATTATATCCCCGCGCCCGCTTTTTTTCAACCGTGCCCGCATTGACAAACCTCTGCAAAAAGCGTACTCTATTTGACAGGGCACGCGGGATGAGGCCCATGGAGGAGTGCGCAGCATGTTGACAATTGGAATTTGTGGGGCGAGCGGTTGCGGGAAAACCACGCTGGCCGAGGAGCTCGCCAAACGCATCAAGGGATGCGCCGTTTTGCTCAACCAGGACGCCTATTACCGGGATCATCCGCATTTGACCTTTGCCGAACGCGAAAAACTCAACTACGACGAGCCGGGCATCTTCGAGCACGACCTGTTCTATGAGGACATCCGCTCGCTCATTGCCGGGCAGCCCATCCGCCGCAAGGCCTACGATTTTGCCAACCACCGCCGCGCGGATACCGACATCATGATTGAGCCGGCGGACGCGCTGATTGTAGAGGGCATTCATGTCTTTTACGATTCCCGGGTGCGCGACCTGCTCGATTTCAAGATATACATCCGCGTGGACCCGGACATCTGCCTGCTGCGCCGCGTCCAGCGCGACATTCTCGAGCGCGAGCGCAGCGTGGAGGGCGTGGCGGCGCAGTATCTCAATACCGTCAAGCCCATGTTTGAGCGCTGGATTCGCAACTATATCGACTACGCCGACCTTATCGTGGCGGGCGGCGGCAAAAACCAGAGAATTGTCGATATCCTGGCGTTTTATATCAACCACGGGATGGGGAATCCCCCAAAGGAAATGCCGATATGAGCGAGCGCGTCCTTCTGGAGGTTCATGCGCACACCAGCGAATCCAGCCCCTGCGCCGAGTTGACGGCGGCGGAGCTGGTCGCGGCGCTGCATGCGGCCGGCTATGGCGCCGCGGTGATTACCGACCATTACCTGCCCGGATGCTGCGCTTCGCGGCCCGCGCGGGAGGCCTTTCTGGCCGGCTACCGCGCCGCGCGCCGGGCGGGCGAAGCCCTGGGCATGATCATCCTGCCGGGCCTGGAAATCCGCTTTAAGGGCCACAGCGAGGAGTATCTGGTCTATGGCCTGGAGGAAGAGGATATCCTTTCCCTGCCGGACGACGCGTGCGAAAACGGTCTGTACGATTTTCACTGCCTGGCCCGGGAGAAAGGCTGGATGCTCTACCAGGCGCACCCGTTCCGGCCCGGACAGCTTCCCGCCAATCCCGCGTTCATTGACGGCATGGAAACCTTCAACGGCAACCCGCGCCACAACAGCCAGAATCGCCTGGCGGCGGCCTTTGCCACGCGCCATAACCTGCGCGCGCTGGCCGGCACGGATGTGCACCGGCGCGGGGACGCAGGCGTAGCGGGCCTGCTCGCGCCGCGGGACGCGCTGACGCCGCGCGGCCTGGCGCAGTGGCTCCGCGCGACGCCGCACCCGCGCGTCCAATGGCAGGAAGCGCCGGTGGACGGCATCCGCTACCTGCACGGCGCCATCCCCGGAAAGGCCATGCTGGAAGCGCTCTATCGCGACGCGGGCTGGATGGCCTACGCTTCCGATATCCCCGGCGCGCTGCGCGGCCTGCGAGGTTCGTTGCGGGTGGTGACGGCCTGGGACGATACGGCGCTGGTGGGCATGGCGCGCGCGATTGGCGACGGAGAAACGATTGTCTTTGTGCAGGACATCCTGGTGCTGGGCGCTTACCGCCGCCGCGGCATCGGGCGCGCCCTGATGCGCCGTCTGCTCGACCCCTTCCCCGCCGTCCGCCAAATCGTGCTCATCTGCGAAGACACGGCGGACACGCGCGGCTTTTACCGCGCCTGCGGCTTTGAAAGCCTCGCTTCCCTCGGGTGCGCGGGCTATGTGCAGTTCCGCTGAGGCGCCGGCGCGCTCCGGAAGGCGTCCGCCCCGCAGGCCGGCCCAGGGGAACGGGCACGGTTCGTGGCATATCCCTGAAACCCGCACCACATCGCCCCGGTGCTGAAAAGCCCCCGCGCCCTCAGAGGACGACGAATCGACTGCGCGCGGCCGGAAGCATGAAACGGGAGCGCCGCCGGATATACATCCGGGGAAGGCGCTCCCGTTTTCATGCGGCAAAAGGGCAAAGCCGGCGGTTTTCCGCGGAGGCATCGTCTTTCGCCCCGCGCGGGACATCATGCCGCCCCGGCCCGAACGCGCCGCCGCAGGCGGTTCACTCCCGGACGCCCGTCATGGCCTCGGGATTGATAAGCTCCGCCAGTGTTTCCGCCGGGATGTCCACGTGCTCGCGCACATACTCCATCACCGGCCGCCTCTCCCGCATCGCGCCCTTGACCAGCGCGGCCGCGCGCTCGTAGCCAATCAGCGGGCACAGCGCCGTCACGACGCCATAGCTGCTTTCCAGAAGCGCGTGGCAGTGCTCCGGGTCGGCGGTAATGCCCTCCACGCAGTTGACGCGGAACGTATGGGAGGCGTTGCGCAGCAGCTCAATGGACTCGAACAGGCTGTCGAACAGGACCGGCTCGAAGGCGTTGAGTTCCATTTGCCCCGCCTCCACGCACATGCTGACGGTCACGTCGTTGCCCGCGATGCGATAGGCCGCCTGGGAAACCACCTCGGGAATCACGGGGTTTACCTTGCCCGGCATAATGGAAGAGCCGTTCTGCTGCGCAGGCAGGCGAATTTCCGCCAGGCCCGTGCGCGGGCCGCTGGACAGCAGGCGCAGGTCGTTGGCCACCTTGGACAGGCTCAGCGCGCACGTCTTGATGGCGCCCGAGGCCGCCGCCAGCGAATCCAGGTTCTCCGTGGCGTCAAACAGGTCCTCGGCCTGCGTCACCGGCAGGCCCGACACCTCCGCCAGCGTGGAGACGACGTGCCGGACATAGTAAGGGGATGCGGTGATGGAGGTGCCGATGGCCGTGCCTCCCAGGTTCACGCTCAGCAGCGCGTCGCGCGCCGTCTCCAGCCGCTGCAGATCGCGCGCCAGCGGGCAGGCATAGGCGTGGAAGCTCTGCCCCAGCCGCATGGGCACCGCGTCCTGAAGCTGGGTGCGGCCCATCTTGATAATGGAGGCAAACTCCCGGCTCTTTTGCAAAAACGCCTCCCGCAGGTCGCGCACGGCGGGAATGGCCGTATCCAGCAGCCGTATCAGCGTCAGCCGGCCGGCCGTGGGGTATACGTCGTTGGTCGACTGCGCCATGTTGACATGGTCGTTGGGATGGACGATGCCGTAATCCCCCAGCGTGCCCCCCAGCAGCTCTATGGCGCGGTTCGCCACGACCTCGTTGGCGTTCATGTTCGCCGAAGTGCCCGCGCCGCCCTGGATGGGGTCGACAATGAACATGTCCCGCAGTTTTCCCGCGAGAATCTCGTCGCAGGCCGCCATAATCGCCTTGGCAATGCGCGCCTCCAGCAGGCCCGCGCGCAGGTTGGTCAGCGCCGCCGCCTTTTTCACCAGGGCCAGGCTGGCAATCATCTCCGGGTGCATCGTCCTGCCCGTCATGGGGAAGTTCCGCTTCGCGCGCAGCGACTGCACGCCGTAATACGCCCCGCGGGGAATCTCCAGCTCTCCGATGGAATCGTGCTCGCGCCTGGTGCCTGCCGCC
>DVFI01000028.1 GCA_018713305.1 Candidatus Avichristensenella intestinipullorum | reverse complement strand
GCCGCGCGTATTCCGAGCAGGTGGGAATGTAGTGGCAGCACGGCCGATGCCGCGGACTCAGCTCACGCTGATAAAAGTCGATGAGTTTCAATAGCAGACGTTTCATTGCGGTTTACAAACGCTTTGGGTTCGCAGCAGTTTCTGACGGCGGCACAGCGAAAGAAGCGAGGCGCCCAGCGCATGCGAGTCCGCTTCGGCCGCGGCCTCGCGCGCCACCACCACATACAGGCCGGGCTTCAAAAGCGGCAGCAGCGCTCTGAACTGCTCTCGCAGGCGGCGCTTGACCCGGTTGCGAACCACGCTGTTGCCGATTTTTCTGCTGACCGAAAAGCCCGCCTGCAAGCGCGCGCTGCGCACGTGCAAGAGCACAAGCTCATGACAAGCACAGGATTTTCCCTTGCGATAGACATACTGAAACTGCCGGTTTTTACGCAGTCTATACGCGCGCTGCATCCGTCCGCCTCCTCATCGCTTGTATGCGCAACCAGCCCGACCCTGTGGATCGGGCTGAACAGCGCAGAAACCGGCGGCGGACCGAGGGCTCACACCGTGAGCACCTTGCGGCCGCGCAGGCGGCGGCGGGCCAGCACGCGGCGACCGTTCTTGGTCTTCATACGGGCGCGGAATCCATGCACCTTGCTGCGCTGGCGCTTCTTCGGCTGATAGGTACGAAACATGTCTTTCACTTCTCCTTCAATCGGCCCCTGCAAGGCCTAATGTACAGCCTTTGCATTATACGAAAAACCGAAAGCTCTGTCAAGCCTTTCCGCCCTTCTTGCCGCGGGAATCCGGAAGGATTTCTTCCTTTGGCGCCGGCTTTCCGCCGCGCCGCTGCCGGCCGTCTTCCTTATTTCTCTCCGCCCCGGCGCGCCGTCTGCGCGCCGCGCGCATGTCCGCCTCCGGCCGCAGACGCCCGGGAATGTGCAAAAAAACGGATGAATACCCTCTTTTATCCCCCGAAATTCTATGGTATACTACAAGTTGCGTTGGCATGGCATGTTTTGCCGCCTTGCAACCCGTAGGATTTGCGAAAAGGGGGACGAGAGGATGCAATATAGCAGAGAAGTAGAAGAAATGATCTGCGTCGCCAAGGGCTGTAACCATGGCCCTGCGCCCATTCCGGAGGAGGGCCGCTGGGTTCAGGCCCGCCAGATTGGCGACATCTCCGGCCTGACGCACGGCGTAGGCTGGTGCGCGCCGCAGCAGGGCGCGTGTAAGCTGACGCTGAACGTAAAAGAGGGCATCATCCAGGAAGCGCTGGTGGAGACCCTCGGCTGCTCCGGCATGACCCATTCGGCGGCCATGGCTGCCGAGATTCTGCCGGGCAAAACGCTGCTGGAAGCGCTCAACACCGACCTGGTCTGCGACGCCATCAATACCGCCATGCGCGAGCTGTTCCTGCAGATTGCCTACGGCCGCACGCAGAGCGCCTTCTCCGAGGGCGGCCTGACCATCGGCGCCGGCCTGGAAGATTTGGGCAAGGGGCTGCGTTCGCAGATTGGCACCATGTACGGCACCCTCAAAAAAGGCCCCCGTTATCTGGAGATGGCCGAAGGCTATGTGCTGAAAATCGGCCTGGATGCCGGCGGCGAAATCATCGGCTACCAGTTTGTCAACCTGGGCAAGATGATGGACGCCATCAAGAAGGGCGAAGACCCCAAGGCCGCTTACGAGAAGAACATCGGCACCTATGGCCGCTTTGCCGAGGCCGCGCAGGTCATCGACCCGCGCCATCAGTAAAGGAGGGTGAGACGAATGATCCGTTTCGAAGGCTATGAAAGAAGAATCGCCAAGATTGAAAAGGCGCTGGCCCAATACGGTTTCGCCTCGCTGGAAGACGTCAAGGCGCTGCTGGACAGCAAGGGCATCGAAGTAGACAAAATCGTGCGCGGCATTCAGCCCATCGCGTTTGAAAACGCCGTGTGGGCGTACACGCTGGGCGCGGGCATCGCGGTCAAGAAGGGTTGCACCCGTGCGGCCGAGGCGGCGGAAGCCATCGGCGAAGGCCTGCAGGCGTTCTGCATTCCCGGTTCGGTCGCCGACCAGCGCGCCGTCGGCCTGGGCCATGGCAACCTGGCCGCCATGCTGCTGCGCGAGGAGACGAAGTGCTTTGCTTTCCTGGCGGGCCATGAGTCCTTCGCCGCCGCCGAGGGCGCCATCGGCATCGCCCGCACGGCCAACAAGGTCCGCAAGGAGCCGCTGAAGGTCATCCTCAACGGCCTGGGCAAGGACGCCGCCTATATCATCAGCCGCATCAACGGCTTTACCTATGTGAAAACCCAGATGCACTATGACACCGGCGAAATCGAGGTCGTCAGCGAGAAGGCCTTCTCCCAGGGCGATAAGGCCAAGGTTCGCTGCTACGGCGCGGACGACGTCAACGAGGGCGTGGCCATCATGCGGCTGGAGGATGTGGACGTGTCCATCACCGGCAACTCCACCAACCCCACCCGCTTCCAGCACCCCGTTGCCGGCACCTACAAGAAGTGGGCCGTCGAGCACGGCAAGAAGTATTTCTCCGTGGCGTCGGGCGGCGGCACGGGCCGCACGCTGCATCCGGACAACATGGCCGCCGGCCCCGCCTCCTACGGCATGACCGACACCATGGGCCGCATGCATTCCGACGCGCAGTTCGCGGGCAGCTCGTCCGTCCCGGCGCACGTGGAAATGATGGGCCTGATTGGCATGGGCAACAACCCCATGGTCGGCGCGACGGTGGCCGTCGCGGTCGCCATTGAAGAGGCGCAGAAATAACCCCGCAGCCGGCGCAGAAAAACACACGGCCCGGATTTCCGCATCGCTTGTCGGAATCCGGGCCTTTTTCGTGCGCCGCCCGCGCTCATGCCTGCGGCCCGCGTTGCCGCAGGAACACCTCGTTCGCCTTCTCCAGCGCCCGGTGGTAGGCCTCGTAAGCAGGGCTGAGCCGCCGCATGGCCGGAATGAACACGTCGTTGTATCCGCTTTGCCGCTGCCACGCCTCCAGATGCGCCTTGAGCCGATACGCCGGGGTCTGCCGGTAGGCTTCCGACGCCATGACGGCCTGATACTGCGCCAGCGCGTCCCGATGGTCCCGGAAATACTGCTCCGGCTGCCGGACGGCCGCCGCCAGCGCCTCGGATATGCGCTTCATCCGGTCTGTATCCAGCGTTTCGGTCATCTCGTCCATGTAGGCGCGCAGGTCCTGGGGGATGTCGATTTCCTGCTCGTCCAGAAAGCGAATCAGCGTTTGCCAGGCGTCGCGCTGGTCCTGCGTTGCGATGGGGTCGTCCAGAAACGGCGCAAAGTGCAGGCAAATCCATTTCCCGTAATAGCCGGGGAACGCCTCCAGAAGGCGGCGCAGGAGGGATTGCTTGTTTTCCAGCGCGTCCGCCCGCGCGCGGATGCGCTCCCAATCCCCTTCGTCCGCCAGCTGCCTGAGCAGCGCCTGCCTTTCCCGCAGCGCTTCCATGTCCAGCTCCCGCCTGTCGGCGATATCGCGCGCCGCCGGCAATATACCCTTTTCCAAAACGGCGCGTATCTCCGAAACGGATAAGCCCAGCTTCCGCAGCGTCGCAATTTTCTTCAACCGGGCCACGTCGGCCGCGGTATAACGGCGATATCCGTTTTCCGTCATGGCCGGAACGATAAGGCCCTGTTCGCCATAATACGCTATCGCCTTTTTTGTCAGCCCGCATTCCCGGCATACCTCTCCTATGCGCATCGCGCTCACCTCCCCCCGTAGGATAAACCGGCACCCAGGGGCGCAGTCAAGAGGCCCGGCGTATTTTTCCGCGCCGCCTCGCTTGCCTTCCGTCCCGCGCCGCCTCGCTTGCCTTCCGTCCCGCGCCGCCCCGCTTGCCTTCCTTCCAGTGCGCCATGCGCCGGCATTTTCCGCCGGATACGAAAAAAGACGGACAGCCGCCCGCACCCTGCCGCGGCTGCTCCGCCTTCTTCCTGCGCCCCGCTACGGCGCGCAGATGCTTCCGTCTTCTTCGATGGTCCATCCCTCCGCCTCGGCGGCCTCCCGCGTCACCAGGCCCGCATCCACCTGCAGCGCGAACTCGCCGGATGCCAGCGTAAACGGACGGGTATACAGCGTCTCGCCCGCCACCCAGGGCAGCTTGCTGTTGATTTCCTCCATGCCGGACACGCTGCGCGTAGGCAGATAGTCCCCCGGCGGCGTGAAGCAGACGCGGTACCGCCCCGGCCGCACGCTGAAAAAGCGGTAGCGGCCGTTTTCGTCCGTATGCGTGGCGGCAACGAACACGCTGCCTCCCGCCTCGTCCAGACGCCACAGCGCAACCTCCACGTCCGCAATTCCCGGCTCGCTGGTGTCCATCAGGCCGTTCCCGTTCTCGTCCAGCCAGACCAAATCGCCCACCCGCGCGGCGCGCAGCACGCCCGCATGCCGGTCGTCCCTCGTCTCTCCCATCGCCAGCGCGAAGGGCGCTGTTTCGGCCGTATTGCCTTCGGACAGCGGCACGACCGAACCGCCTTCGGACGGCTCGGTAAACACGCAGTCCGACGGCAGCGCAAAGCGCAGGCTGTATGTTCCGGGCGTCAGGTTTTCAAAGGCATACGCGCCGTCCTCGTCCGTCGAGGCCCGGCCCGCTTCCCCTCCGTCCGCGTCCAGCAGCGTCACTTCCACGCCCGCAAGCGCCGGCTCTTCCCCGCCGCGCAGGCCGTCGCCGTCCTCGTCTTCCCAGACCGCGCCGCAAACCGCGCCGGGCCGGTAGGCCGCGTAGGATACGCCGCCGCGCGCCTCGCCCTCCGCCAGCGCCGGCAGCGTCCATTCCGTCTGGCCGTAGAGCTGCGCGCCGTCCGGCGGGGTCAGGGTCAACGTGTATGCCCCCGGCAGGAGCGCGTCGAAGCGGAATCCGCCGTGGGCGTCCGTCACGGCGCTGCCGGCGGGCTCGCCTTCGTACAGCAGCGCCACCGTCACGCCCGCCAGCCCTTCTTCCTCCGCGGCCCAGAGCCCGTCGGCGTTCGCATCCAGCCAGCATGCGCCCGTCAGCGAAGCCGCCCGCACCATGCGCGCGCCCTCGTCCTGCACAAAAGCGCCCTGCGCAAGCGTCACCTCGCGCGTCTGCGGCGAATCCGCGGCCATTATCCAGCCGTTCTGGGCGGCAAAGACCAGCTCCACCTGCCCCGGCGGCAATTCGTCAAAGCGATACCGCCCGTCCGGACCCGTCAGCGCCGCGTCCAGCGTTTCGCCCTCGCACAGCACCGTAACCAGCACGTCGGAAATGCCCTCGCCGCCGCTTTCGCTGCGGACATAGCCTTCCAGCGCGGCCGTGTACACCGCGCCGATGCGCAGCCCGGTTCTGCGCTCGCCCATGGTGAGGGAAACCGTTTCCGTCTGCGTTTGCCGGCCCGAAATGGCGCTGTCGCCGCCCTCGCGGGCGAAGGCCATGCCATCCGGCAGGGACACGGCCACGGCGTATTCGCCCGGGGCCAGCCCCGCAAAGGCATACGCGCCCTTTTCGTCCGTGCGCGTCTGCGCCACCGCTTCCCCACCGCGCAGGAGCGTCACCTCCAGCGCCGCAATTCCGTCCGCGTAGAACGAAAACACGCCGCTGTTGTCTTCGTCGTGCCATACGCTGCCCGAGAGGAGCGCCGTCTCGTAAGCCCCCGCGTCCGCCAGCAGCCGCCTGCCCATGGGCAGATACATCACGGCGGTCTGCGCCTGCGCTCCGTCCGTTTCGGGCACGTCGCTGTTGAAGGACGGCGCGTCCGAACGCGCCCTGGTAAACGCATATCCTTCCGGCAAATCAAAGCGCACCGCATAGCTGCCCGCCGTCAGCCCGTCAAACTGATAGCCGCCCGGGACGCCGGTCGTTTGCGCGGCCACGGTCCGGCCCGCCTCGTCCAGCAGCGTCACCCGCACGCCGGAAAGCCCTCCTTCGTCCTCCGGCGCGCGCAGCCCGTCGTAGTCCGCGTCCAGGAACACCCGTCCCTCGATGGTCCCCAGCGCCGTCAGGCCGGCCTGCGCCTCCCACGTCTCCCCGGGCAGCAGCGAAAACGCCCCGGTCTGACCCCAGCCGGCGCCCGTGCTTTCCGTCCCGGCGGTAAAGCCGTAATCGCCTCCGGGCAGGTCGATGCGCAGCCGGTAGTCGCCCGGGCGCACGTTCGTAAAGCGCGCAATCCCCTCTTCGTCCGTCTGCGCGCCGTAGGCCAGCCCGCCGTCCTCGTCATACAGCGCGACCTGCACGCCCGCCATGGGGCTGTCCGCGCCGCCGGCCCGACCGTCGGCATCCGTGTCCAGCCAGACGAACGCTTCGGCCGAAGCCGACTCGACCGCGCCGGCATAGACCGTCGCCTCCGTTCTGTTCCGGCTCAGCGATATCTCATACCCGGCCTCGGCTTCCGCATCGGCCAGCGGGCGGGTGAACAGATAGCCCGCGGGCAGCGTGACGCGCACCGTGTATTCGCCCAGGCGCAGGCCGGAAAAGGCATATTGCCCGTCTTCGCCGGTGGTGATTTTCGCCACCGTTTCGCCTTCGCGCAGCAGCGCCACACGGGCGCCGGCCAGCCCGTCCTCTCCGTCGCCGACCTGCCCGTCCGCATCCCCGTCGTCCCAGACGCGGCCGGATACGCTGCCCGCGGGCACCGCACCGCACAGCAGCCCTTCCACCGCCTCACCCGATGCCAGGGAAATCGTTCCGCTCTGCGCCCGGTGCGCGTCCTCCCCGACAATCAGGCGCTCCACGCCCGGCGCGAAGCGCGCAAAGAGCATGTCCTCCGGCAAGGTCACATCCAGCCGGTAGTCGCCCGGCAGCAGCGCGTCGAATGCGAACGCGCCGTCCGCATCCGTCACCGTCTCGGCCGCCGTCTCCCCCGTGTCCGCTTCCAGCGCCGCCACGCGCACGCCGGCCAGCCCGCTCTCTGCGCCGGCCAGGTACCCGTCGTCGTTTTCGTCCAGCCAAACCATGCCCGCCAGGCGCGCCAGGCGCACGGTTTCCAGCGTCAGACTCTCCCGTTGGCCAGAGCGCGTCAGGGAAACGTCCGTCCGCTCCGTCAGCATCACCGCATCTTCCGGCAGCGCCACCGTCAGCCGGTATTCGCCCGCCGGCAGGCCCTCGAAAACGAAGCGTCCGTCCGCGTCCGTTTCCACCGTCTCGCCCAGCGGCCACAGCGTCACGCTTCCCTGCGCATACGGCTGTCCTCCGTCGGTGAGCACGCCCTCCACGGCCGCCGGCCGCATGGCGGAAACGTCCTGCGCCGCGCTTTCCCCCGCTTCCAGGCGCACGGTCCGTTCCGCTTCCCCGTTGAGCACGAATCCCTGCGGCGCGGCAAAGCGCAGCGCATAATCGCCGGGGAACAGGCCCGAAAAGGCATACGCGCCCGTCTCGTCGGTATACGCCTGGCCCACGCCTTCCAGCGTCACCCGCACGCCCGCCACCGGCCGGCCGTCCGGGTCGGACGCCGTGCCGCGCAGGCTGCCTTCGGGATACAGGTGCACCACCGTCTCGCCCTCCGCCTGCTCCACGCGCGCCAGCACGCCTTCCTCGCCCTCCGCCTGCACGTCCAGCCCTTCCAGCAGCACGCCGGTAAACGCGAAACGTCCCTGCGCGTCCGGTTCGGCGGTCCTATCGCCCAGCGTCAGGCGGACCGGGAAGCCTTCCAGCGCCCCGTGCGTCTCCACGCGGCCGGACACGGTCTGCAGGGGCAGCATCCGCGCGTCGTCTCCTTCCACGGCAAAGCCCAGCGCCTCGCCGGCCAGCGCCTCGGGCACGGAAAAGGCCACCGTCGCCCCCTCGGGCGCGTCCGCAAACGCATACGCGCCGAACACATCGGTCTCCACCGCCGCCAGCGTCTTGCCCGCCTCGTCCACCATTTGAACGCCCGCGCCCGCCACCGGCTGTCCGTCCTCGTCCGTCACGCGGCCCCAGCGCGCCGGCTCCGGCTCCTCCGACGGCGCAAAGGCCGCCACCTCGACCCGGAAGGGATCGCAGACCTCTACTGTGCGCAGCGTGCCCGCGTCGTCCACCGGGTAGGCAAACGAATAGGATACCGTCCCCTCCAGCGCCAGGGAGGCAATTTCCTCCACGCCCGGCAGCGCAAAACGCCGCGACAGCCGCAGGGATACCTCGCCGTCGGTGGCCTGCGTCTGCGCGCCCGGCGCCCCGGTCTCCTCCGGCACGGCATAAAGAAAGGTCAGATTTTCCACCTGCAGGGGCGTCTCGCCCAGAGAAAGGACCGTCTGAATCCGCGCATCCTGCGCAAACAGGCTGGGCAGCTGCTGCACCTCCGCCTGCACCGTGGGGGAAAGCAGCGACGCGGGCGCCGGCTCGCTGACAAAGACGGCCTCCGCCGTTTTGCCCGTTTCCAGGTACAGCGGAACGTCCACCGTCACCTCGTCGGCTGCGTACTGGTATCCCTCGGCCGCGCGCGTCATGCGCAGCGTATACCGGCCCGCGGGCAGCGGCTCCGGCGCGGCATACGTCCCGTCGCCGTCTGCCTCAAAGGTCAGCACCGTCTCGCCCTGCGCGTCGATGAGCGCAAACGCGCCGCCCGCCACCGCGCCCGCATCCTGCGCGCTTTGATGCGCCATGGAAAAATATCCCGCGCAGCTTTCCGCCAGCGTCTGGCAGCGCGAGACGCGCCCGGAGAACAGCAGCACCGTATGCGCCTTGTCATCCGGCGCAAAGCCGTCGGCCTCGCCCTCCAGCGCGCGCAGGGTATACGCCACGCCCGCCTGGGACGCGGGCAGCGAAAGGGTCTGGCCGGGCCGGATTTCCCCGACCTGCACGCCGTCCCCGTCGTACACGGCATACGCGCGGTCTATCGTCACCAGCCGCGGGGTTTTGTCGCCGTCCGGCGCGATGCCCAGCGCCTGCAGCTGCAGCCGGCCCGGCAGGCTGTTGCGCACCGTCACATAGGTCGCTTCGCCCTCGCGGACGGTCACCTCGATTTCCGCCTCGTCCACGGAATACCCCGCCGGCGCCTCCTGCTGGTACAGGCGGTAGGTTCCGGGCGCAAGGCCCGGCACGGACACCGTTCCGTCCTCGCCCGTCACCAGGGATTGCCGTTCGCCCGCCGCGTTTTCCAGCACGAACGTCACCCCGGCCAGCGGCACGGGGCCGGCGTCGCTGTCGCCGGTCAGCTCCACGCGCAGGCCCTGCATGCCCTCGGCCCGGTTGGTCAAAACGAGGTCCTCCGGCAGCGACAGCGGCAGATACCCCTCCAGCGGCGCATAGCCGTCCGGGGCGGAAAGCTGCAAAAGATATACGTCTACGCCAAGGGGCAAAGATGCGGAGACGGGCTGCTCGCCCGTAACGAGGGTCAGCGGTTCGGCGGGGTTGGCCGCATCGGGCCACGGCACATACTCGCCCGCGGCGTTTTTGGCATACACGCCGAACACCGCGCCGGCCAGCGCCTCGTCCGATTCCATCGCCAGGGTGTCCGGGTTCATGCGCTCGCCGCGCAGGCGCAGCGTCAGGTTGGGTTCGGCCGCCGTTTCGCCGGGATATACATACAGAACGTCCCCGTAGGGGATGATTTCCGCCCGCGCCGCGCCCAGCGCGCACGCCAGGCATGCCACGAGAATCGACAGCCAACGTAACCGCATGCGAACCCTCCCAAGCGTCATGCCTGTATGGTATCGCATGCGGGCAGAATTGTCAAATGTGCTTGTCGATTCCTGTCGCTCAGTTGGCCAGGTTGGCAAAGCGGGTATACTGTCCCAGCCACGCCAGCTTGATAGTGCCGAGCGGGCCGTTGCGCTGCTTTTGCACGATGACTTCGGCGATGTTCTTGTCTTCCGTGTCCGGGTTGTAATACTCCTCCCGGTGCAAAAACATCACCACGTCCGCGTCCTGCTCCATGGAGCCGGAATCGCGCAGGTCGCTCAGGAGCGGGCGCTTGTCGCTGCGCTGCGCGTTGGCGCGCGAAAGCTGGGCGCAGGCCATCAGCGGAATGTGCAGTTCCAGCGCGATGGCCTTGAGCATGCGGGAAATCTCGCTGACCTCGTTCTGACGGTTTTCGCTGCGCTTGTCGGTGGTCATCAGCTGCATATAGTCCACGATAATCAAATCCAGCCCGCGTTCAGCCAGCAGGCGGCGGCACCGGGAGCGCAGCTGCGAAGGCGTCAGGCCGGCCGTATCGTCCAGATACAGGTTCGCCGCGGCCAGCGGCCCCAGCGCCGTGGTCAGCCGTATCCAGGCATCGTCGTCCATCATGCCCCGGCGCATGGCCTGCATATCCACGCTGGCGGCCGTACACAGCATGCGCATGGCGAGCTGCTCGCGCGGCATTTCCAGGGAAAAAAACGCGACCGTTTTGCCCGCGTGGACCGCCGCATGCTGGGCGATGTTGAGCGCAAAGCTGGTCTTGCCCATCGACGGACGCGCGCCCATGAGGATAAGCTCGCCCCCGTGCAGCCCCGTCAGCGTCTTGTCCAGGTCCACAAACCCCGTGGGCACGCCGCTGACCGCGCCCTTGAGCCGGGCCAGTTCCTCGATATGCGAATAGGTGCCGGTCAATACGTCGCGGATATGCACCAGCGTGTCCGTGCCGCCCTTGCGCATGGAAATATCAAAGACGCCCTTTTCCGCCAGGGACAGCACTTCCGCCAGCGGCCGGTCCTGGGTGAAGCTTTCCCGCTGGATGCTGTTGGCGCAGTCAATCAGACGGCGCAGCGTATATTTTTCATCGACGATATCGATATAGGCGCGCACGTTGGCGGTGCTGGGGACATACTGCGTCAGCCGGACGAGATACTCCGTGCCGCCCACACCTTCCAGCGTGCCCCGGCGCGAAAGCTCCTCGTCGACGGTAATCAGGTCCACCGGCCTGCCCAGGCGCGACAGCGACAGCATCGCGTCGAACAGCTCCCGGTGCGCAGGCTGATAAAACGCCTGCGGCGCCAGCAGTTCCTGGGCCAGCAGCACGGCCTCGGCGTCCTGCAGCATCGCGCCCAGCACGCTGCGCTCGGCGTCCAGATTGTTGGGAGGAAGCGGCGCGCTCTGCACGTTACGCCTCCGCCTCGACCAGCACCTTCATCGGCGCGGAAATCCCCGAGTACAGCCAGACGGACGCCGTGTACTCGCCCACCGCACGGATGGGGTCGGAAAGCTCCACATGGCGCTTCTCCACCCGAACGCCATGCTGCGCCGCCAGGGCGTCGGCCACCTCCTGCCCCGTAATGGAGCCGTACAGCCGTCCCTTTTCGCCGCAGCGGGCGGTCAGGCGTATCTCCTTGCCGCGCAGGCGCTCCGCGGTTTCCAGCGCCTCCTTTTTGCGCAGGCTCTCCCGATGCTCTTCGGCGGCCTTGGCGTGCTTGATGGCGTTGGCGGCCGTCGCGGTGGCCTCCACGGCGATTTTGCGCGGGAGCAGGAAATTCCGGGCGTATCCGTCGGACACTTCGACAATCTGCTCCTTTTTCCCGGTGCCCTTGACGTCCTGAAGCAGGATTACCTTCATGGCGCATCCTCCTTGCTTTCTTGTGTCTTCTTATTGTACTGTGCCGGCATGGGTTTGTCAAACTGTCGGCAAACCGCGCGCCGGACGCCTGTCCGGGCAAAGAAATTCCGCCGTATCCCCTTCCCTTTTTGCCGGAACAATGGTATGATATCTCCAAGACAATTCGTTGTTTTTATGCGAAAAAACGAGAAACAACAGGGCACCCAACAAAGGGAGGAACGAACGTGGGTAAATTGGTAGAGCAAATCGAAAGCCTTGGCTACCACTTTCAGGAGGGGAAACAGCTGCTTTCCGTAGCCGCGCAACAGGGGTTTACGGAAATCCGCCAGCTCCTGGTTCGCTCCATGGACGGGCAGACCATCGTCGTCAAGCAGGACGATTCTCTCATGCTTTTCCCGGGCGGAATCGCGTTTTCCAAAGGGGTATTGGACGTTTCGCTGGCGGACGGCGTGCGCACCACCTGCGCCGAAATCTACCGCGACTATTACAACCTGGACGAAAACGGTTATTCCATGCTGCTGTATAACTATTCCGGGCGCACCAAGCAGTATCTGGACGCGGAAAAGCAGCGGATTGGCCTGACGGACTACAAAGACGGACTTCCCGAAGGCTTTTTCGCCGTGGGGCATTACGACGAACTGGGGTATGGCGTGGCGGAAATGGACATCGGCCGGTATGCCGACGGGCGCTATGTCGCGCAGAGCGCGCTGGGCGTGACGGAAGACGAGCATGTGCTGCGCATGCACTTTTCGCACCTGCCCAGCCGCCAGGACGTCATGGACGCGCTGGTCATTCGCAAGCTGGAACGCGACTTTAAGCTCGGCCGTCATCGCGAGGTATTCCATTGCGGGGCCTGCGGCGAAACCAGGCACTGGCTGGACATCCCCGGCGATATCCATCAGAAGCTCCGTCTGCGGCTGCAGCGCCGCTGCGGCTGCGACGCGGAAGCAACAACCTGATGCCCGCCCGGATACCGGCGTGCGCCTCAGACCCTGGAAAAACGGACGGCATGGCCGTCCGTTCGGACCGTCGACAAAGCCTTGTCGACGGTCTTTCGTTTGTCGAAAAAGGCCGGCGCTGCCGGCCTTTTCCGACAGGACACGTTTCCCCTGCGCCCTGGGCGCGGCCGGGGAAACGCGCAGGGAAACCTTGCTGCGCAAGGCTTCCGAACCCGCCGCGCATGTCGCCGGGTTCGGATTGCATTTGGAGGGCTTCGGCCCTCCAAGCCTCCCC
>DVFI01000027.1 GCA_018713305.1 Candidatus Avichristensenella intestinipullorum | reverse complement strand
AAGGTTTCCCTGCACGTTTCCCCGGCCGCGCCTAAGGCGCAGGGGAAACGTGTCCTGTCGGAAAAGGCCGGCAGCGCCGGCCTTTTCCGACAAGCTAAAACCCCGCCTGAAGGCGGGGTTTTAGCGCTGTGCATTCGATTACCGGGCGTCCACCTTGGCCATATACTCGATGAGGTCGAGCACCTTGTTGGAGTAGCCCCACTCGTTATCGTACCAGGCGACCAGCTTGACAAACGTATCGGTCAGCTGGATGCCCGCCGTGGCGTCGAAGATGGAGGTGCGGGGATCGGTGATGAAGTCGCTGGAGACGACGGCGTCCTCGGTGTAGCCGATGATGCCCTTCCACTGCGCGGACTCGGCAGCTTCCTTCATGGTCTTCTTGATATCGTCCATGGTGGTGGGGGTCTTGAGGTTGACCGTCAGGTCGACCACGGACACGTCCGCCGTCGGCACGCGGAACGCCATGCCGGTCAGCTTGCCCTTCAGCTCCGGAATCACCACGCCCACGGCCTTGGCGGCGCCGGTGGAAGACGGGATGATGTTAAACGCCGCGCCGCGGCCGCCGCGCCAGTCCTTCTTGGACGGGCCGTCCACGGTCTTCTGGGTGGCCGTGGTGGCATGCACGGTGGTCATCAGGCCTTCGGCGATGCCGTACTTGTCATGGATGACCTTCGCCAGGGGCGCCAGGCAGTTGGTGGTGCAGCTGGCGTTGGAGACCACGTTCATATCCTTGGTATATTTATCATGGTTGACGCCCATGACAAACATCGGGGTTTCCTTGTCCTTGGCGGGGGCGGTGATGACGACCTTTTTCGCGCCGCCGACAAAATGCGCCGCGCACTTTTCGCTGGTCGTAAACACGCCGGTCGCCTCGGCGATATACTCCGCGCCGGTATCCTTCCACGGGATTTCGGACGGATTCATGCAGGCGTACACTTTCACTTCCTTGCCGTTGACGACGATGGCGTCCTCCTTGGCCTCCACTTCGCCCTCGAAGCGGCCGTGCACGGTGTCATAGCGCAGCATATACGCCATATACTTCGGATCGATGAACGGATCGTTGATGGCGGTCACCTCTACGTTCGGGTTCGCCACGCTCGCACGGAACACCAGACGACCGATGCGTCCAAAGCCGTTGATACCAACCTGAATGGCCATATTGTTTCCTCCTTCTCAATCGCTCAAGATGCCTTGCTTTTACCATGCGATATTGTACCCAAAAGCCGGTAAAAATGCAAGCGTTTCCCCAGGGGTTTGCGAAAAAAATAACAAGTTTCTTTGTCGGCCGGGAAACCTTTTTGCGGCATTCTGTCGGCGGCTACCGCAGGTTCTCCGGATTGAGCCCCAGCAGGTCCTCGCAGACGAACCGGCCGTCCTTGCGCACCAGCACGCCGTCGAAGTACATTTCGCCTCCGCCGTATTCCGGGGTCTGGATGCACACCAAATCCCAGTGGATGGCGCTGCGGTTGCCGTTGTTGCATTCGTCGTAGCAGTTGCCCGGCGTAAAGTGGAAGGAACCGGCAATTTTCTCGTCAAAGAGCGTGTCCATGATGGCGCTGTGGATGTAGGGGTTGACGCCGATGGCGAACTCGCCGATATACCGGGCGCCCTCGTCCGTGTCGAGGATGGCGTTCTGGCGGACGGGGTCGTTGGAGGTAGCCTCGACGATTTTCCCGTCGCAAAACGTCATGCGGATGTCGGAAAACGTCGTGCCGTTGTACAGGCTCGGCGCGTTGATATGCAGCGTGCCGTTCACGCTTTCCCGCACCGGCGCGGTAAAGACCTCGCCGTCCGGGATGTTGAGCCGGCCGTCGCACTTGACCGCGGGAAGGCCCCGTATGGAGAAGGAAAGGTCGGTGCCCGGCCCCACGATATGGACGCGGTCGGTCTTTTCCAGGAGCGCCACCAGCGCGTCCATGGCGCGCGACATTTTGGCATAATCCAGATTGCATACGTTGAAGTAATGCGCCTCAAAGGCTTCCGTGGACATATGCGCCTGCTGCGCCATGCTGGGCGTGGGATAGCGCAGCACCACCCAGCGGGTATGGGGCACGCGGACGTCCGAATGCACGGGCTTTTGATAGCGGCTGGTGTACAGGCGCATCTGTCCGTCCGGCACGTCGCCCATCTCGTAGTTGTTTTCCGGGCTGCGCACGCCGATGTAGCCCTGCATGTCGCGCATGCGGGCCGCGTCATAGCCGGCGAGGCGGTCCAGCTGCGCCTGTCCTGCTCCGGTCACGAGCGCGCGCTGCACCAGCGGGTCGTGAATCTGCACATAGGGCTCTCCGCCCGCCTCGTACACCTGCCGCACCAGTTCCGCCACAAATTCCCGCTGCAGGCCGGTGTTTTCAATCAGGATACGGTCGCCGGGGCGGGTATCCACGCAATAGCGCACCAGCTGCCGCGCCAGGGTTACCATCCGGGGATCTTTCATTGAGGGATGCCTCCTTGCTATTTCGCCTGCGTCATACCTTAATGGCGAACCATTTTCCGCCTGCGAAGCGCCGGTACACGCACGTCAGGCGCAAGCTCATGTCGATAAGGCTCGCACACCACGCGCCCAGCAGGCCCAGGCCAATCCAGTGGATGCCCACATACGTGAGAATCGGGCGAATCAGCGCCACGCACACCAGCATAATGCCCGCCACATAGCGCGTATCCCCCGCGCCGCGCAGGCAGCCGGAAATGACCACGGACGAGGCCTGCAGCGGCTGGAAGGCGGCGACGACCAGCATGACCTGCACCGCCAGGGCGGTCACTTCCGCCCCCGAGGTAAACAGCCCCACCAGCGGATACCGCAGCGTCACCAGGACGGACGCCAGGCAGAGCGCCATCACCATGGCCACGCGCTGGGCCACCTTGCCGTACATCATGGAAAGGTCCGGCCGGCCACGCCCCATCATCTGGCCGACCAGCGAGGTGCCGGCCACGCCCAGGCCGTCGGCGAAGCTGA